>JBIPOY010000033.1:0-13914 GCA_044378705.1 Saprospiraceae bacterium | reverse complement strand
CAGATGTCATCTATACCTTCATACAACTCACCATCGTCTTCCAATTCCTCCAGATTTGCGATTACTTCGGCTGGGGAACCCGATCGAATAGCGTAATCGATCAGTTCGTCTTTGGTGGCAGGCCAAGGGGCTTCTTCCAAGAAGGAGACCAATTCGAGTGTCCAATACATTTGATATCTGTTTTGAAAGGTTTAGGTGAACAAGAAAGAACGTTTATGGGCGTGTCTATTTCTAGGCGCAAAGTAACGGTTGATACGCAGAAAAACAAAAATATTTTAAAACTAGAGGATCAACATAGCGTCTCCGTAGCTGAAGAAACGGTATTTTTCTTTTACCGCCTCATTGTATGCTTCCATGACCAAATCAACACCCCCGAAAGCAGAGACCATGATGACCAGGCTGGATTTAGGCAGGTGAAAATTGGTGATCATAGAATTGGCAATACTGAATTCGTAGGGTGGGTAAATGAATTTATTGGTCCACCCTTCGACGGATTTCAGCATATTATCTGCGGAAACAGCTGTTTCAATGGAGCGCATGGTGGTAGTACCAACCGCACAGACCTTTTTTTCAGCCTGCAGGCTTTTGTTTACCTTTTCAGCGGCATCCTGTGTAATCCGGAAGTACTCTGCCTCCATTTTATGTTTGGAAAGATCTTCGACATCAATGGTACGGAATGTTCCCAGGCCGATGTGGAGGGTTAATTCGGCAAAAGAAACGCCTTTCAACTCAAGCCTTTTCATCAGTTCTCTGCTGAAGTGAAGGCCGGCAGTTGGTGCTGCCACGGCACCGAGTTCTTTGGCATATATCGTTTGGTAACGTTCGCGGTCAATGGCTTCCGGCTCACGGTCAATGTATTTGGGAAGCGGGGTATTGCCAAGGCGAACCAGCTCTTCCTGAAATTCGTCATCGGTACCATCAAACAGAAAGCGGATGGTACGGCCACGGGAAGTGGTATTGTCCACGACTTCGGCTACCAGTGCATCATGGCCATTTTCATCTTCAAAGTAGAGCTTGTTACCCACGCGGATTTTACGGGCAGGATCAACGAGAACATCCCAGAGACGCGCGCTGTGATTCAGCTCACGCAGCAGAAACACTTCAATTTTTGCGCCTGTTTTTTCCTTCTGACCAAAAAGTCTTGCGGGAAAAACCTTCGTGTTGTTGAAAATAATGACATCCCCTTCGCCAAAATAGGAAAGGAGATCCTTGAACAACTTGTGTTCAATTTTACCCGTACTGCGGTGTAAGACCATCAGTCGGCTTTCATCGCGTTCCGGGCTTGGGTATTGAGCCACCAGTTCCTTGGGGAGATCGAAGTTAAATTGTGATAGTTTGGTGCGCATATTGTTTCAGCGATGGGATACAAAGATGAATGAACTGTTTTGCCATGCAACCTAATAAAGGCTCAAATGGAACCCTGGAAGCATAACAACACAGTATTCAATTTGGGAAATGGCTGCAAAAGTAAAATTCTTTGGCAAAGGAAAGGCACTATAATTATATTGTTCAAAAAACAAACTGAAAAATTTCAGCACAAGTGCCACGCTGAGTTAAAGTCTTGCACAATTGATTCATCTTGACAGACAAAAGAGTTGCGGAAGCCTACCCTCGGCGTGGCACCTTTAGTTTTTTTCAAAAACAGCAGAATGGAACGAATCGTGCTACATTGGGTAAAAACCCGTATTGATATGGCACAAATCGGCATCATTCACCGGACCAAGGTGATTAAGCGTTTACAAAGTCCTTCGATGCTTTCTTGCGCTCAAAATCCTTCAGATATACTTTACGGAGGCGAATATTCTTAGGTGTTACCTCTACATATTCATCTTCCTGTATGTATTCCAACGCTTCTTCCAAGGTAAACTTGCGGGGGGGCGTCAGGGACGTTTTATCGTCTGAGCCGGAAGCCCGGTGGTTGGTTAATTTTTTCATACGGGTGACGTTGATCACCAAATCTCCAGGGCGGTTGTTTTCGCCAATTACCTGACCCTCATACACTTCTTCGCCTGCATCTACAAAGAAAACACCGCGGTCTTGCAGGTTGTCCAAGGAGTAAGCAATGGCTGTTCCGGTATCCATGACGATGAGCGAACCGTTCTGGCGGCCCGGAATATCTCCGCGCCAGGCCTCATAGCCCATGAAACGGTGTGTCATGATTGCCTCGCCCTGTGTGGCGGTCAGCATATTGGAACGCAGCCCGATGATACCACGGGATGGCATTTCAAAGCGCAGCAAAAAGCGATCTGCTTTGGGCTCCATACTTTTCATGACCCCACGGCGGCGCGTCACCATTTCAATACATTTTCCACTGGTACTTTCCGGCACGTCAATGGTGAGCTCCTCGATCGGCTCACATTTTTTGCCATCAATCAACTTGACAATAACCCTTGGCTGTCCGATTTGCATTTCATACCCCTCGCGGCGCATGGTTTCAATGAGGATGGAAAGGTGCAATACGCCCCGGCCAAACACCATGAAAGAATCGGCACTGTTGGTTTCTTCTAGGCGCATGGCCAAGTTTTTCTCCAACTCTTTTTCCAAACGCTCCCGCACGTGGCGGCTGGTCACAAATTTGCCTTCCTGACCGAAAAACGGTGAATCATTGATGGTAAACAACATACCCATCGTAGGCTCATCAATAGAGATGCGCTCGAGTGCTTCCGGGTTCTCGTAATCGGCAATGGTATCGCCAATTTCAAAGCCATCCACCCCTACTACCGCACAAATATCACCTGCACCCACTTCCTGCGCTTCTTTTTTCGCAAGTCCGTCAAATACATACAGTGCCTTCACCCGGTGCTTCTGAATGGATCCGTCGCGCTTCACCAAAGAACACATCTGTCCGCTGACGAGCTTGCCGCGCAACAGTCGGCCAATGGCGATACGTCCGATAAAGGTGGAGTAATCCAAGGAAGTAACCAACAATTGCGTGGTCCCTTCCGTTATTTTTGGCTCCGGAATATACTTGATGATATCATCCAAAAGGGCACTGATATCTTCGGCCGGTGTTTTCCAGTCGTGGCTCATCCAGCCTTGCTTGGCAGAACCAAACACAACCGGAAAGTCGAGTTGCTCTTCTGTGCCATCCAAGGCAAACATCAGGTCAAACACCTGCTCGTGGGCCCAATCAGGGTTACAGTTGAGCTTATCCACTTTGTTGATCACAACAATGGGCTTTTTCCCCATTTGGAGGGCTTTTTGAAGCACAAAACGCGTTTGTGGCATAGGGCCTTCAAATGCGTCTACGAGCAACAACACGCCATCGGCCATGTTGAGCACGCGCTCTACCTCTCCCCCAAAGTCTGCGTGACCAGGGGTGTCAATGATGTTGATTTTGCAATCTTTCCAACGGATCGCTACGTTTTTGGCCAGAATCGTAATGCCACGCTCCCGCTCCAAGTCATTGCTGTCCATGATAAGGTCTCCGGTCAACTCGTGTTCTTTAAACACCTTGGCGGCATGGATCATTTTGTCAACAAGAGTCGTCTTGCCGTGGTCAACGTGGGCGATAATGGCGATGTTGCGTATATTTTTCATGAATTTGCCCGCTGGGCGTGTGCTTTTTTAAAAAGAGCCACAAAGGTACGCTTTTTTAAGCAGGGAAAAAAGACATGATTGCATTAGAATTTGTTAACGATGGACGAAATTTAAAGAAAGATTTGGCTGGAGGGCTAAATTACAGGTGTTTACAAAATAAAATTCTACTAAAATTGTTGTTCAGCAGCCGTATCTGTTCGCAGGGCAACCAGTACATTGCCCCTTTGGGCGTACGTCTTACCATCCTGCCATGCCACACCACAATTTAATAACACACCTTGGAACAACACAACCAAAGAAGATTTGTACCGCTATCACCAAATGCGTAAGCATCCCTCGGCCTCAATTCTGTTGGCGCAGGTGTAGCCATTCCTTTAAACGACTACCCCAGCGCCAACACGACAACAGTGATGAATTTACTTGTGCGATTAAATGTGTTTTCCCCTTTCGGGATTGGTCATTGTACGTTATACAGAGCGACAAAACAGATTTTGCAGGCAAAACCCAACTGGTAATACATAGTCTTTAACATTAATATATTATATAATTTATTTACTTTATTTACTTTATTTCGTGCTGTTTCGATCCCCGTGCCGGAGCAGGATCTCTTTTACCGTGTCAAAGGAATATCCCGAACCACCCGAAAACCCAACATGTAAGACTTTTCATGCGGTGCTATGCCATCTCTGTACGTGACACGACTCTGACGCGGCGTTAACTGCCACGACCCTCCCCTATTGACCCGGTACCGGGAAGTACCCGCCGTGACGCCTTCTGAATAGGACTTATACCACTCTACACACCACTCCCAAACGTTGCCTGTCATGTCATACAATCCCAGTTCATTGGGCATTTTCCCCTTCACTACATGGGTTCTGCCCTTGGAATTCAGGGCATGCCACCCCACCGAATCAATGTCGTTGCCGCCGGAAAACACATATCCTCGGCTCCGATTGCCCCCACGGGCAGCATATTCCCACTCCGCCTCAGTGGGCAAACGGTACAAAATCGCGCCACTGAGGTTGTTGAGCCGACCCAAAAAAATCTGTATCTCGTCCCAACTGACCCGTTCCACCGGACATTCATCACACCCGGCAAAATACGCCGGCACTGCCCCCATCACCGCCCGCCATTGGGCCTGGGTCACTTCCGTCTGCCCAATGTAGTAATCGTCTAAGGTTACGGTGTGTACAGGCCCCTCATCCTCTTCGCCATACGCACTGCCCATTTGAAAATCACCGCCCACCACCAACATCATGTCTCCCAAGATTGGATGAAGACCGGCTTGGGGTTCGGGGTATGTTGTGGCGCCGGCAGCAACTCCAACCTCCGGACAACCCCAATTGGCCTTTTCCCCGGCCTCCCAGGGGCACTTGTCGTCGAGGTCCGGAATATCATCACCGTCAGAATCCGGGCAACCATCAAAATAATGGCCCGCTTGTTCGGGACAGGCATCATCACTGTCCCGGATCCCATCTCCATCGGTATCCGGACAACCGAACGTCGTGTAAGGGCCGTACGAAAATGGGCAATCGTCGTTGACGTCAAAAACACCGTCAGCATCCGCATCCGGTATTTCGACAGGAGAAACAGGACATCCATCTGCCGTTGTTGGGCTGTAGTCGTCGGGGCATACATCGTCATTATCCGGAATTCCATCTTCGTCGCGGTCCATTTTTTGATGTTCGACCGCCTGGGTAGCCGTCAATCGGAGTATGGGAAAGTCGCCACCTGTGCTCCGATACACCCGAACTTTTTGCGGGGTTTCCTGATCAATTGTTTTGATGCGCACGGCCTCCGCAAGGTAATTTTCAAAAGCCAACATACCCAAAAAGCTGTTTTCATCCACCTGTGGGCTGATCACCCGACCTGTTTGGGGGTCGGTGATGCTACTCCCGGCGATACAGTCCAGCACCGCTTGGGCAAAGTACCCGTGTGCACAGCGTTCACATTCAAACGACATTTGGTCAGACGCCGTCGAGCACACCACAATAGCATTTTTGTCCGTCGCCGCCAGTGCTTCGGCCAGTTTTCGGCTGGCCTGCTCCACCACACGTGCATCGTCCATGGGATTCAACAGGCCTTTGCCCAGTACCTGCTTGGTAAAGCTGCCGGAGTGGCACGCATCCAACAACACGAGATAGTTGCACCCCAGGGCATTGAGTTTCAGCCGCAGGTCTTCTTTGTTGAGGGAAGTTGCCAATGGGTCGCTGTTGTTGTAATCAAAAGGTGCTAGGGCATCCTCAATTCCATGCCCACTGAAAACAAACACAAACAAATCATTGGGCGTCACCTTTTTTATAAAGCCATCCAGCTCCGCGCGTACAGCAGCACGCGTAGCCTGTGCGTTGACCAGCACCTTTGTCTCTATGACATCGTATAAATCTGTTTGCATCTGTAAGGCTCGGGCCAGGTCAGTGGCGTCTTCTGCACAAAAATTGAGGTTTAAACTGGTGTCTTGGTACTGCTCCACCCCCACAGAAAGGAGAAAAAGCTCGGGTTTTTGAATTTGGGCTTTCACGACACCACAAACATGAAAGACCAAAATTGGGTACGCTAGATGTCGAATTCGAATTGACATATATGCCTGTAATAAATTGGTTAACGTAGGTTAAGGACTTACAACCGAAGGGGATTAAAGGCATAGACGGGCAAATACATTCAATATTGGATTAGAAAAAAATGGGTATTCTTTGACTCAGGCGCGAACATCTCGCTGGTTACGAATCAACCGTATATTATATAGTTGTCTGTTTCGTGATTTTGTTATCACTTTTTTGGAATTATTTTTAAAATATTTTTTTTTGAGGATAAAATGAGGCGATTTTCAGGGTTTTTGCCGCTTTTTTGAGAAGTCCGATTGTGGGGGGGGGAGACAGGATTTGGATTTGGCGAACCACAGCGCGTGGCGTAGCGGCTTGTTGGGAGGGTTCGTAATCCGTCAACTACTAACCTCAACGCCACAGATTTGCCGCACCGAATCTTGGATATCGGTGGAACCCATGCCGCTGGGTTACAAAGCCGTAATGGCTTGCTCGATTTTGTCCGACATAGGGATACAATGGAAACCTGCCTGGCACATCCGCGGCTTTTCGGCCACGAGGAATACGCGTCTTTTCTGATAGTAGTTGTACCTGTGAAGCTTCCTACTTGCGTTGGTGATAGTGTATGGAGGTGGGGGATTTACTTACCCAAAACCTCCAAACAAGCAGCCCGCAACGACTGCATATACACCAAACCTTTTTCCTGCGCAAAGGCAATGTTGCGCTCCGGAATTCCTTCCGGGTCTATAAAATGGCGTAGAGCCTTGGTAATACTTTCTTCCCGCAATACATGAAGCATTGGGTAAGGTGAGCGATTTGTATAATTGGCGGGATCATCGTCGGTGGCGCCGGCAAAACAATACGCCGGATGGAAACTGGCCAACTGATAGATGCCTTCATACCCCTGTTTGATCGTTACATCTTCGGCTCTTTCGACCAACGCTAAATACTCCGTAAAATCTGAGAATTGCTCAGGAAAGATGAGCAGGGTGGTTTCAATATCCGCTGTTTGATCTAAGTAGCGTAATTCTTCCTCCACAGAGGAGAGGGCGCTTTGTAAGGTAGCTGCCGGCAGTACGACACAACGAATGCTTTTACGCAGCACTGATTTTGCTGCAAACGGACAAAAATTACAGCCAATCACCACGGTGTTGATCCAATGGCTGGTTTGTGCAATAACGGTGGAATCGGTCATGTGCGGAAGATTTTTCACCCCATAAATTGGTACCCAAGCCTATGATCGGGCCTACGCTTAAACCAACCATAGGCCCGGTCTTTGGAAAAAGAGGCACGTTGCAGAGACGTGACTATACCTTTTTAGGCGGCAAATCAAATGCTACGGCTTGATGGTCCAAATGGCCATTGTGTGCGCCATCGCAAAAGGGTTTGTTTTTCGACAACCCGCAGCGGCACAAGCCCAAGGTGGTACGGCCTTGCAAACCGTACTCGTTGCCTTGTGGATCTACAACGACAAAATCGCCTTCTACTTTGAGGGATCCGTTGGAATTTACAGTAATCTTAGTGGTAGACATGGTGTAATCTTAAATTTTCGGCAAGTTAAGGAGTTATTCCCAGTACTGCACCCATTCCACGATCCGGTGCTGCCGTTGATTGTAACGGTAAGCGAGCTGCTTCTCCGGGCAAACACTGAAAACACCCTCATCGGTGGGCAAACTTGAAATAGGCTTGCCGTACCAAGTACGGGCTGATTTGTTGCGTACTTTTTTGAGCATCAGAATCACATTACCCTGCAGACGAAACACATAAACCGTAGCACCTCCTCTATAACTCAGTGACAGATCGTAAGGCGCTGTACCAGACAAGGGATAAAACGTTTCGTTGTGGCCTCCTGAAAGGGCCGGGCGAACACCTTCTAAAGCGGCGCTATAATTGTCAGGAAGTTGGCACTCCGGCAGCACGGGAGGTGTCCGACCTTCTATTACGGCAAGGTTGTGGGCCGCCGCAGATGAAACAAAGGCATCAGAACTTGCGCGAAGGGTATTAAAAACGGCTACTGCTTCGGGGTTGCGCTGATAGGCCTTTGCCAAGGAGAGGCACAGATTGACTTTGTCAAGAAAAATATTTGGGTTTTGGTGGGATGCTGCTCTGGCGGTGAGCTTATTGGCTACAATATATGCTTCTGATTGTTTGGCCTTGCCATTGAGGGTAAAAGCGCAGGCAAGGTTTATTTCGGCTGTCAATAGATGCTCATCCAAAGCAAGTGCCTTCTTAAAATAGTTTTCTGCAGCATCCAACAACTCCCGGCGTTGTCGCCAATCGGCGTCGTCCATTTCTGTTTCACTGCGGCTCAATTCAGGGATGCGCAGGGGCAAATTGACCCCCATTTCCAACGGAAATACGTAGGGATCTACCGGCGGGTATTGCAAAAAAACAGCCTGGAGGGTACGACACACGCCCAAATTATTGTACAACATTGCTCCCTGATAGACATCAGTTATTTGACCGTAGGTCAGCGCGGCCAGCTCATATCGTCCAATCACCACCAAGTAGTTGCCGAGTTCAAAAAGATCAATGATCCGCCCAACATAGCCGGCTACCTCTGATGAGGTTTGTTTGCGTTCTTTTAAACTCGGGTAGCCATCCAATTCCCGCCCCTTCAACTGATAGTTCAGATAAATCCGCTCCAGCAGTTCAGGCAACAAGGCAAGGGTATTGTTATACCCTGCGAGGTAGGCACAAAAAGCCCCGCTGATATCGGCCTCGCGTTCGGTATCGGTCGAGGAGCCTTCCGTCCGACAATGAAAAAGAAAACCCACCTCACGGGCTCCCCCCTGGTATGCGTGGCAAAGTTCGTGGGCAATGATAAATGCCAGAGCATCGTCCGAATTGCTGCCCATGCTGGCACACGTACGAAGCATCAAGTCATCCACCTCGATCAGGTTTGTCCGGCGATAGTAGGTAGCACCTTTGAGTGTTTCCGTGGTGGAACGGATAGTAGGTTTGGCGATGGTGAAGTTCCCATTGGCGCGATACACGCGGTCTAGGATCATTTCAAGTTTTTGCTGATGACCCACCTCCGGACTGGCGGCAAGTAGGTTGAAAGAACAGGCTAATAGACAGACAATAGACGTGCGCGTTGTCATGTTGGTTTTTTTCGGGTAAGAAATCAATTCGGGTACTGAAGGTTGGCAGCTATTCCTATGACAATTGCTGCAACAACTGTATTGCTTCTTGTTGGTAGTCCCCGGAGGGCTTGGCAGCCAAGTCTCTCAGCAAGGCACAGGCTTGCAAGGTATGTGCAGGATCATTTAAGTGCAGGTAGCTCAGCGCCAAGTACCATTGAGCCGTTTCCTGATAGGGGAAAGAGCGATCTTGCGACAAAGGTGACAGGAGTTGAGCAGCACCTATGGCATCGCCTTGCTCCAACAGCGTAATGGCACGATACTGACTTGCGATGGGATCATTGGGGTACGCCATTAGAAAGGTATCGAGGGCTTGACCGGCCTGTTGGTAATGACCCGCGGCAAAAGGTCGTAAGGCTTGGAGGAGCGCATACTCGCGCGACTTATCCGAAGAGACAAATCCCACCCCATCAAGCCGATCGAGAACCAGAAGGAGCTCATGGGGTGCCGGTTTGAAAAAACGATGGAAGGCCACATCGTGGATGCCGGAAGTAGGCCGAAAGAAGTATACTGCAACCAGTACCAAGCCCAATACCGCAGCGAATGCCATGGTGTTGACCCCGACGGAGCGCTGCCAGAACGACTTTTTTTCCTTTGATACTGAAGGAAGTCCGGCGAAGAAACCTTCACCCTCCAAATCCATTTCTACTTGTCGGATTTTTGCGAGCAGTCGATCTTTCTCTTGGGCGTACAAGATAGACTCCATCAGGATCGTTGCCTCCTCTACCTCCGCGGCAAGATCAGGGTCCTCTTTCATTTTTTGTTTGAAGTCAATCTCCTCCGGAGGAGACATCTTTCCACGGAGGAAGCGGTCTATGGCGTCCGCGTTGTTTTCATGTGGGTTCATGGGTACTCGTGGTTTAGTGGGTTCTGAGAATATTGATGGATTGCTTTTTTTAATTTTTGAAGGCAGCGAAGTTTTTTTATACGAATAAATGACTCTGTGTAGCCCAGTCTTTCTGCAATTTCTTTGGTGCCGGCACATTCAACATAAAACATATTCAACAATTCCCGACACCCCGGTGGAAGTTGATGGAGTGCCTTGTGTACCACATCCAATCTCCACTCCTGGGTGGTCAGGGCCAAATTAAGTTCCGAATGGTCTAGTTCCAATAATTCAGGCATTTCAGAGAGCGCTACGATCTCCCTTTTTTTTCTGTTTTTCAGTTCAAGGAGCCAAATTTTGTGGACAATTCCCATAAAATACTGCCCCCATTTGACATTTTGGACCAACTGAGACGTCATATTTTGGATCTTCCGTAAAAAGAGAACCAATGCATCCTGAAAAATATCTCGTGCATCATTGGGAGTGCCTGCGTTTAGTAGTATAAAATCCTGTACTTTTGGATACATTACCACATAGAACTCCTTCAGCATCGCGTGATTTTCCGCCTTCAGCAAGTCTAAAACCTCGGAATTCTTAAAGTTATTGGTTTTTTTTGTAGGCATCTTAAAAAATACTACTTGACTCGTTACCTTGGCGCTTAATTCCGAGACAAAGTGATTGGGTTGGATTAAAAGTAATCATCGGTTTTGGATCGTGGACAAAACAAAGGTATTTTAATTTCACGAATTTTAATCCGAATCATTCTTTGGCGGCCCGTTTAGGAGTTGTTTTACACGTTTTTTGAAACTTTAACTTTTTCACTCATAGATTTTTCAAAAACATGAAACAATCAAAAACAATCCTCACACTGGCCTTTGCCCTCCTTGTTGGTGGTATGGCTCCCCTTTTCGCCAACACAATCATCCCATCTGAGCAAGTGGAAGCGCCTTTCGCCTGCGGCGTGCCTTCCAATCTTCGGGTAACACAGACGTATGGCACCTCTACCCGTCTGCATTGGAATGCCGGCTCTTATGCTGTAAACTATCAAATACAGATCAGAAACCAACCCAGCTACAGCTATTTTTGGAAGGCCATCAATGCGCACCCGTCTACCACCTATTTGGCAACCGGACTTGAAAAAGGCCATGGTTATTTTTTCCGGGTACGGACCAATTGCGGAACCAACAATTGGAGCCAGTGGAGCCAGTGGTATGGATTCAACTCCGGTGGTACGTTTATGCCTGTTGTAGGTGCTGGTGCAGATGCACTCACCGAGCAATTGGCTACCTCCGCAACCGATATGAGCATCCAGCCAAACCCTGCTGCAAACGCCATGACCGTTCAATTGAATGCCGCCAACACCACCGAAAACGGAACGGTTAGCCTTTTTGACCTGACCGGTAAATTGGTGTCTCAAGCAATTGTTCCTTCGGGTGAAATGAGTCTGGAGGTGAGCGTTGCCACGCTTCAAAACGGTTTGTACCTGCTGCGTTTTTCTGACGGAGCAAACATCCTCACGAAAAAAGTGATCGTTTCCCACTAGAGGCTCTGACCATCAATACAACGGCCCGGCGCGTGAAAAATCTTCACCGTCGGGCTGTTGTGTTCTAGGCAACTTACGTTGTTATACCGTCTTTTTTCGCACCATGGTCAATATCGTCGCCAGCGCCACGGTCTCTCCTGTTTCATCGTACACGTCCACCAGCCAACGCACGATACCACGCGGGGGAAGGGTATCCTCCACGCGCTGCTCTGTTTCAATCTTTTCTTTTACCGTCAGCCGCACGCCAATGGTCATTCCAGGATACACAGGTTTGGTGAAACGGCACTCATCCAAGCCATAATTGAGCAAAACAGGCCCTTTTTTCGCATCCACAAACAAACCGGCCGCTTTTGATAATATAAAATAGCCGTGTGCGACTCGGCCGGTGAACGGTGTTCCTTCCAGAGAAGTCACATCCATGTGGGCATAAAAATTGTCCCCCGACACATTGGCAAAGTTGCTGATGTCGGCCTCTGACACCGTATGGTTGGCTGTGGTCAGGGTATCGCCTACTCGAAGATATTCAAAATATTGGCGAAAGGGATGTATTGTTACTTCAGGACGAGCCCCTCCACGCTGGTAGGTTTTGGAAACCGCCGTGAGCATGGTAGGATGGCCCTGAACCGCCACGCGTTGGAGGTAGTGCATCACCCCGCGCAAACCACCCATCTCTTCTCCCCCACCCGCTCGTCCGGGACCACCATGGGTAAGCATCGGCATCGGAGAACCATGACCGGTACTTTCTTTGGCCGATTCCCGATCTAGGATAAGGATGCGGCCGTTGTACGCTCCCGCTTCACGCACAAACTCACCCGCTGCTGCTGCGTCATGGGTGCAAATGGTGGATACCAAAGAACCTTTGCCCAGCTGAACCAACTCAATGGCCTGCTCTAAGTTCTCATACGGCATCAGCGTCGCCACCGGGCCAAAAGCCTCAATGTTGTGGCACTCCAACCCATCAAATGGATGCACATTGAGCAACAACAATGGCGGTAAAAAAGCGCCCACCGTTTTGTCGGCACCCACTACGTCATATTGATCCAAGTCTCCAAAAACGAGGGTTGAGGACTGACAGAGCAGCCCAAGATTGGTCAGTACGCGTTCACGCTGTGTCTGGCTCACCAGCGCACCCATGCGTACGCCCTCGACGGAGGGGTCCCCCACCTTGACTTTGGATAGTTCTTTGCCAAGTTGAATTTGTACCGCTTCCAAGAATGGCGCCGGCACCATAATGCGCCGGACAGCCGTGCATTTTTGGCCGGCTTTGACCGTCATTTCAGCGCGCACATTTTTGATGAAAATATCAAACTCCGGCGTTCCGGGGCCGCCATCTTCACCCAATACCATGGCATTGAGCGAATCTGCCTCAAGGTTGAATGGAATTGAATGTTCCAGAAGACGCGGATGCGCCTTGAGTCGTTTTCCTGTCTCTGCTGAGCCCGTGAAAGAAACCACATCTTGATTCTCAAGGTAATCTAGGAGCCCGTGACCGCGGCCACCCAAAAACTGTAATGCACCTTTGGGCAATATGCCGCTCGCTTCTATGTCCCGTACAACAGCCTCCGTCACAAAAGAAGTGACTTCAGAAGCCTTCACCACAGCCGCCATACCCGCCAGCCAATTGACCGCACATTTTTCCAACATACCCCATACCGGAAAATTGAAGGCATTGATGTGCAAGGCCACTCCACGCTTGGGAACCATGATGTGCTGGCCCACAAACGTGCCCTCCTTGGACAACGGAACGGTTGCTCCGTCCACGTAAAAGTGCTCACTGCCCATCTGTCGGCGCAAGGAAGCATAGGCAAAAAGATTGCCTATACCGCCATCAATGTCTATCCAAGAATCGAGCCGGGTGGCGCCGGTCAGGTGGGATACACTATAATAATGCTCCTTTCGATCTGTGAGGTACATGGCAAGATGCTTCAACATTAAGCCGCGCTCAAAAAAGGTCATTTTGCGCAGGTTTCGGCTGCCAACATTCCGGCCATAGTCAAACACATCCGCGGGATTGGCAACATCGCCGGCTACCCCAATGACCGCATGGTTGTAGGCGTTGTACTGTAACACTTCTGTCCCTATGGGCGACTGCCATTCGCCAAGGGTAAAATTTTGCAACTGCTTCATGGTAAAAAGTATGTTTTCTGATAGCGGACTTAGGTGGCACGCAGTCTGGCCAAAAAAGACCACTATTTTTTGTAACTGGTTAGTTGGCACGCGGTCTGGCCCAAAAAGGCCCATTTTCCGCCATACTTCGCAGATTTTTTTGACCGTAGCGCTGCTACGGCCTACAAAAATCTGCTTCGTCTGGCAAAAAAT
>JBIPOY010000278.1:0-4813 GCA_044378705.1 Saprospiraceae bacterium | reverse complement strand
GCAGCACCGCCACCGGTTCAAATACCACTAACGAGTCCGTACCAGTGGTTGGCCGGCGACATCAATGGCGACAAAGCGGTGAACATCATTGACTACGCGTTGGTGCAGTCTTATATCGTCAACAATACCTCAAGCGATGGCCATTTTCACTTTACCCCTGCTCCACCGGATTGGAAATTTGTACCGAAATCTTATGTGTTTCCGGCGCCAAATCCACTGAACCCGGCTCCACCGTCTAAAATACTGCGCAACAGTGTTGCCATGTCATTCTTGGACGATGATTTTGTGGGTGTATTGTTGGGCGACGTGAATGGCGACGTGGTACCGAGTGCGACGAATATGGGTGGTGCAGACAACACGGGAACATCTCGGTTCCGCATCAACGATCGGAGTGTTCAAACAGGAGAAGAAGTGACCATTGGGTTCAAGTCATCGGACTTTGTGGATCAAAAAGCCTACCAACTCACGATTGCGTTTGACCCGACAAAGTTTGAACTGACGGGTATTGAGCCGGGGGTATTGCCGGATGTTTCGGAGGCTAATTTTGGAACCAGTATGTTATCAGAAGGATTGATCAGTACGTTATGGGTTGGCAACAAACCATATACACTGTCAGACGACGCGGTGTTATTCTCGTTGAAATTCAAAAGCTTAGGCGCGATAGGGTCACTTTCGGAAGTATTGCATGTTAGTTCAGAGATAGCGGAGGCGATGATGATAGACCAATCGGGTAGTACGGAAGGTCTTGATTTTGAGTTTGTCTCCTCTGTTGGAACGGGCGAGATCGAAAGCAATTCATTTGCGTTGTATCAGAACCGTCCGAATCCATTTTCTGCAGAAACAGCCATTGGGTTCCGTTTGCCGGAGCCGGGTCGCGCGAAACTGAAGATATACAGCATGGAAGGTCGTTTGGTAAAGACGATTGTGGGCGATTATTCGGCGGGAATCCAGACCGTGATTTTACAGAAAGATGCATTTGGAGGCCCGGGTGTATATTGGTACGAACTTGAAACACTTCAGCACAGTGATCGTAAAAAGATGATTTTGATTGATTGAATATTTTGTAACTATTTAGGTTGTACTTTGTAATGCCCCTAAAAAGTTGTCACTTAAGAAGTTACAAAAAAACGTGTTAAAAAGGATAGGGTGTCTCAGATAGCTGGGGCGCCCTTTCTAAAAGTAGCACGTTTATTGTTATTATGAAAAAAAATTCTCCTGAAGTGCTACATTTGTGCTTTACTGTTTGATAAACCGATTGCGGTGGTTTTCTGAAAGAAAAACCTTTTTTAATCTTTTATCGTGATTCACCATTCAACTGAATGGGAGTGTCAACAACGCTATTTTTTTTTGTGCGCTTTTGTTCTCGAGCAAAAGCGCTTTACTTGTTAAATTATTTTTTTTAATACATAAGTCTCTGATTTCATGAAAAGTACTTTACCATTGTTGACCAATGTGCGTCTTCGGAGTGCAGTGTCTGGGCTGTTTATTGCTCCAAATTGGATAAAGGCATTCTTTTTGATTGCTGGTCTATTTATAGCGGATCAGGTTGTCGCACAACCTTGGATGTCTTCCGTGGAAAATAATCCAAGGCCCAATTTTTTTACCATTCAGAAGGATTTTAACCAATACTGGTTGGGAAAGACAGTTGAAAAGGGGAAGGGTTACAAGGCTTTTAAGCGTTGGGAATGGTACTGGCAAACGAGGATAAACCCGGATGGCACGTTTCCGGATGCTTCTTTGGCGATAGATGGTTTAGAAGAATTCAATCAAATGTCGAATACAGCAAACCGTAGTCTGATGAGTTCCAACTGGACTTCAATGGGCCCTACGACCTCTACGGGGGGATATGCTGGTATTGGCCGGGTTCAGGCGGTAGCATTTGATCCGGGTAATACCAATGTCATTTGGGTGGGAGCACCTGCCGGAGGCTTGTGGAAGACGACTGATGGTGGTACGACTTGGACCACCAATACTGATAATTTTGCAGTTTTAGGAGTGTCAGGCATCGTCATTACGCCTTCCAATACCAATATTATGTATTTGGCAACGGGGGATGGTGACGCAGGAGACACACGCTCTGTTGGAGTATTCAAATCAACCGATGGTGGCGCAACTTGGAATACAACCGGATTGGTATTTGGGGTGAGCTCTTTTATCACTATTCGAAAGTTACTGATGGATCCGAATGACGAGACACATTTGATTGCGGCTACTTCCAATGGTATTTACAGGACACTCAACTCTGGTACCAGTTGGACACAGGTTGTTACAGGAAATTTTTATGATGTGGAGGCCCAACCGGGTGCAAATTCCAATAATTTTTACGCAAGTAAATCAGATAAGCTTTACCAGTCCACCGACAACGGAGCCACATGGACCAACGTACAAACCATTGCCGGTTCGGGAAGGATTGCCCTTGCCGTTTCCAGCGCCGATACGGCTATCGTCGTAGCGTTGTGCAGTGATTCCGGCAATTCCGGTTTTTTAGCGTTTTATCGCTCGACAAACAACGGGGCATCCTATGTCATGCAGTCAAATTCCCCCAACATTCTTGGATGGGAAACCAATGGTAGCGATACAGGAGGTCAAGGTTGGTATGACTTAGAAGTACTTTTGGACCAGACCAACGCAAGCACCGTGTACGTCGGGGGGGTTAATACTTGGAAATCGGTAAACTCAGGTGTAAACTGGTCGCTAAATACACATTGGCATGATGGTGGCGGCGTTCCTACCGTTCATGCTGACAAACATATTATGGCGTGGCAAAACAATACGACACTTTTTCAAGGCAATGATGGAGGAATATACAAAACAGTCAACGGTGGAACGAGCTGGACAGATTTGTCCAATGGGTTGGTTATCAGTCAACTGTATCGTTTGGGTGTTTCACAAACCTCCAATGCAGTTATCACGGGTTTACAGGACAACGGTACCAAATTGAGAAACAACGCTGGTACATGGTCAGATGTGATCGGTGGGGACGGCATGGAGTGTATTATTGACTATTCCAACGCGCAGTATATGTACGGGGAGCTTTATTACGGCGATATATATCGTTCTTCCAATACAGGATCGTCGTTCCCTACCCATATTTCTAACAATATTGCTGGTGGAACACCTGCCGATGGAGCATGGGTAACACCTTATATTATCTCGGCCAGCAATGCATCTACCCTTTATGCAGGATATGCAGATGTGTACAAAACAACCAATAGAGGTAACTCTTGGACCAAAATTTCTACCAATCTTACGGGAGGCACATCCCTTCAAACATTGGCAGAAGCGCCCTCAGATGCCAATACTTTGTATGCGGCTACATTCACCAGTCTTTATCGTACCATAGATGGAGGAACAACTTGGACAGCCAAAACCGTTCCTGCAGGTGCTGGAAATCTGACCTATCTTGCGGTGCATCCTACAACCTCCACTACGTTGTATGCTTCAATGTCAAATTATACTGCCGGTAAAAAAGTATATAAATCCGTGGATGGGGGGGCTACGTGGACAAATATATCGGGTTCATTGCCCAACCTTCCTGCCAACTGCATCCTTTACCAGAAGGCTACCGATGATGGACTTTACGTAGGCTTGGATGTGGGTATTTATTACCGTGACAATTCAATGTCTGATTGGACAACTTACAGCACAGGTTTACCCAATGTAATAATCAATGAATTGGACATCCGGTACAGCACAGGCAAATTACGGGCTGCAACATACGGTCGGGGTTTGTGGGAGAGCGATATTATGTGCACATCTCCTGTCGTAACGCTTCCAACAGTAACCCAACCCAGTTGCTCTGTGGCCACAGGTACCATTGTTGTAAACGCTACCGGTAATGGAACGCTGGAATATAGCAAAGACAATGGCGTTAGTTGGCAGGCATCCTCTACGTTTTCTAATTTGGTTCCCGGAAGCTATAATATTGTAGTGCGTCTTCAGCTTTCACCAACCTGTTTGACGACCTATTCCGGTAATCCTGTGGTGATCAATGCAGCTCCGGTAGTGCCCACTGCCTATACTGTTACAGGTGGTGGCGCTTATTGTGCTGGAGGGTCAGGTGTGCCGGTTGGTCTGAGTAATTCTCAAACAGGGGTTAACTACCAGTTGTTGGTGAATGCAGTCAATACCGGTGGCCCCGTCGCAGGTACTGGAGCGGTCATCACTTTTGGAAATCAGACCGCGGCGGGTACTTACACGGTCGTGGCTACCAATACGACCTCAAATTGTACCACAACCATGAATGGCTCAGTGGTCGTTGCAATCAATACATTACCGACAGCGTCCATTTCTGTCACGGAAACTTCCGGCACTCCGAACGACGGCACGATTTGCATTGGAGCTTCCGCGACGCTGACTGCCTCCGGTGGCACGACGTATTCTTGGAACTCGGGTGCTACCACGGCCTCGATCACGGTAATGCCTAGTACCACAACGACTTATACCGCCACAGTGACGAACGCCAGTGGTTGCACAGCAACGGCGACCACTACCATTACGGTTAGTCCATTGCCAACGGCTGCGATTGCGGTCACCGAGACTTCCGGTACTCCGAACGACGGCACGATCTGCGACGGTGCTTCCGCGACGCTGACTGCCTCCGGTGGCACGACGTATTCCTGGAACACGGGCGCTACGACGGCTGCGATCACGATAACACCGAGTACCACAACGACTTATACTGCCACGGTGACAAACGCCAGTGGTTGTACGGCCACTGCGACCACCACCATTACGGTGAGTCCGGCACCAGCTGCTGCGATTGCGGTAGTGGAGACTTCCGGCACTCCGAACGACGGCACGATATGCGACG
>JBIPOY010000279.1:0-4813 GCA_044378705.1 Saprospiraceae bacterium | reverse complement strand
CGTTACATTGATGGCCGTAGTCCATTCCGGCGAATTATGAGTGGGAATGGAGCCGTCCAAGGTATAGCGCAATACTCCGATGTTTGATAAATTTTGAACCGATACCGATACCGGTGATTCAAAAAAACCACCGGATACAGAAAAAACCGGCTCGGTGACCACAAAATCAACAAAAAAAGGACTGCTGCTGTTGCTCGATCCGGGTGTAGGGCGTGTAAAATATCCCCAGTTGCCGGAGCCGTTGACGCTGCGCCCCAAGGAAATATCGGTGCGTTGAGTACCAAATTCAATACGATCGGACTCCACCCCGGTCGGATTTGTCAGAAAGACTTTTTCGCCGTCGGAAGAAAGCTTAAAGTTGGTGTGTACCCCAACATCTTCACCATCGGCCCACAGCAGCAAAAAGCCGCCCGGCGCGAGGGTGGTTCCGGCGGGGAAGGTCCATTTATTCGGGAAGTCATTGTCATCAGAAAGGTGCCATCCGGAAAGATTAACCGCTACGGCGCCGGCATTGTACAGTTCGATCCAGTCGTTGTATGCCTGAAAATCCGGATCGGAGTTGGTGATAGCATTTGAAACGAGGATTTCATTGATGGTCACTTGCGTGAAGGCGATGGAACGTGCCAAGAATAACAGAACGAGGGGAAGGAAGTATTTCATGGGTGGTTGTGGGCAAGCCGGATTGAAGGTGTTAGGCGTATGTTAGAACGGACACAAATACTTGGGGACAATAAATTTGGAAGTTCAAGACCACACAGAAAAAATATGTAAAAAGGAAACGGCGATACAAGATGGCTGGTTGCGCGTTTGATACTGATCGCCACATTTCTTTTCAACCGCCGTCATTTGTTTTTTATCAGTGGATGCCTTTCACGTCGACATTTACCTTTCCTTTAGAGAACAGGTTGACTTTCAGGCTATTGGGAGTGACCAAAACATCCTTTACGGCAATACTGTCAATGGTTCCTTTCAAGGAGATACCGGGTTGGATTTCAACGTAGTTGAGGGCGCTTTGTGCTGATTTTTTGATGGCGCCGATGTTTTCATCCAGTGGAAACACCATCGCATCGGCCATTTTCTTTTTCATAGGGCCTTGAAAAATCCAGGAAGCCGATCGCAGCAGAAAATTACGGGTATCAACGTGAAAATCGAGGTCTTCCACCTTGATCACGTTGGTTTCGGGGTTGAAGGTAGGTTTGCCGATGAAGTAGATTTCGCCGTTGAAGGATCCACTCAAGCGTGTATTCACGACGATTCGGTCGTCATTCCCCCAGAGCATAACGTCTTCAACGGTTATTTTTTTGTTGCCCGATTCAAATATTTGCCCGACCATCATATTTTTTGCCAAACGTTCTGCTTCTGGGAAAGGTAAATCGGTTGCAAACTGCATCATAAAATTGTCGGAAGCATCCTGCAGGAGGTTTAGGTTGGGTAAATAGGAATTGGCCCTGAAGGTTGGTTTGGCGCCAAAAGTCATGTCATTGATACATTCTACGGCGATTTTGGCCTGGATGACGTTGTCATTGGCATACAGTGGGGTGATACCAATGCTGATGGGGGTTGTTTTTGTCCACATTTGGTACGTAGAATCCAGTAACACGGGGGCTTGGAGGGCCGACCAGGCTGTTTGAATTTGCGGGCGGAGGTTCATCTGTTGGCTGACGTATTGGTCGAGCGATTCTGCGAGCATTTTTTTGCTGCGGTCGAGGGCCATGCTGGCGATTGTTTCCACGCCAATATCCCCGATACCGGTTTTAAGCACCGGCGCTTTTATCCATTCATACCATTCCACTTCTGTTTTGGTACTCAAACTCCAGTCGGGGTTAATGTTGTATTTTGTTTTAAAGTTGAGTGCTAATTCGCCTTCTCCCTCGGCGGTTGCCCCAAAAAGCAGTTCTTTTTTGATCCATAATTTCAGGGGTACGCGGTATTTCAGGGTGTTCCCGAACATGGAAAGGGTGATGTTTTGGCTTTTCCAAACGCTCAGCATGAGGCCGTCGTTGTTGTTGTCGGTGAAGGAATAGTCTTCGTAGAGTGCTTTTCCGGAGAGTTGAGCATTGAGGGATTGCATCAAATCTGGCAATGTGATATTGACGGGGATACCGATGGTAGAGACAAGGGGTTTTTCCTCGAAATTATTGTATTGTTCTTGGGGTTTAGGGGCGTTGGTTGGTTCCTGGCTCCTGCATAATGGAGGCATAGAAAGGAGCAGAAGTGCTATTAAGACATTGTTTTTCATACAAAGGAGGGGGTAGAGGAGGGTTTGGGTGAAAAAATAGGCGTGTTAAAACCAAGGTTGGGGACTGTGGGTGGCGGTATCAATAGGATAAGCTCGGTGTACTTAAGGTATTGGCCTAGTTTTTTCCAGTATTTCCCCACCGTATTTCCCACAGCAAAAAAGCAGATCGAGTACCGACAGATTGGGGACAAAGCCATGCTTGTCCTCAAAAACTTGTGGATATCGAACCATTGCGCTGCTTTCAAGGGTATTTCCAGAGGGTTGGCTGAAAGATTCACTCATGCTGAGGGTCCCTTTCCAACCCATTGTTTTTATGAGAATGAACTCCAAAAACGCCAAGTTGTAGTCGAAAAGAAAAGTGTAGGGCTTGTTATAAAACTGTCGAATACCTTCGCCATAATGTTCAAAGTAGGGCGCATTGCCATACGCAGTTTGAATGGTGCGCCAATGTTGCCGTTGCCAGGGTTCATCGTAAGCGATGCGTACAGCGCGGATGTCAGTTTGCTGATGTTTGCCTTTTACGAGCGGAATACTCAGTCGTTGTATGCCATTGGGGCCAACCACGAGGGCACGGTTGCGCGCACTGCCTTTTTGGTAGTTTTCACAGGCTTCTACGACCACGGTTTCAGCATTCCAACACGCTGAGCACCAGACAATGGGCGGCAGGTAAGCAGTTGGGAGCAGTACTTTATTTGCGTTGACCATCGTTGAAACATGGCGAATGTGGAAAAATACGTGGAGTGCCTTAACGGGCAAAGGACGGGATCCGTTGACGGCTACCTTGTAGTAGATTGATCGGTGAGTGCGTTGTGCTGCGTTGAGAAAATGGGTTCTACGCGACAACCTGCTTTTTTCAGCAATCGCAGCATGCCCTTGCCACCGGAAAGGTGCCCTGCACCGACGGCACAAAACACGGAATGAGTGCCCATAATTTCTACAAAACGCTGTGACATCAGGTTGTTTCTGCGGTAAATCAATATTTTCCGCATGCCTTTTGCGTCTTTTTTTGCAGCTTTATAGAGCGCCTGAAGTTCGCCATTGGCGTAGCGTAGCATCATTTTCTTGAGACGTGTTTTTTGGCGGCTATGGTTTTTTAGTACCCAAGTGAGTCCTTTGAGGTGCAAATCAAACGGTATGCGTTGCAAGATGTTCAGTTGATCGGCAAAAGTTTCTAAACCGGTGGTTTTTTTTCCCAAAGTACGTGCATGGTTCCAGAGCGTTTCATCGAGGGAATAGGACATTTCTTCTGCCATAAAGGCTGTGCTCAGGAGGGTAGAAACGCTCATAGGGTGTTGATTGCGCAGGGATTCGGCGCTTGTACCCAGTTTTTTTCGGGCAAAGTAGTCGAGGTGTTTCCATGCGCCCCGCGAAAGAAAATCTTGCAGTGATTTGCCCTCCGGAAGCGCCAGCGCACCCGCTAAAGCAAGGGGGTCTGCTTCAGCAAAGTCAAATTCGGTTGCAAAGTAGTCACACGCGTCTATCTTGGTTTGTGCCAGTTCAAGCCATCCGAAGGCTCGTAAATCGCGTACGTGCATCGTTCCAAACAAATACGAAGGCGTGGTGCCCCTCGAGGGCGTGATTTTCCACAAAAGGGAATTTTGTTGTATCTTCTTCATCGTTTGTTTTCAGTCAACATACGGGGTATGGCCTGCGGAATTTTGCCCTCTGTTCCAACGCATGAAAAGAGATTGGGCAAATTGGCAAGGAGGGCTACAATGGCAACCTAAAGGGTCATTGGGATGGCCTGTTACCAAAATTTAGCCATGGCTGCCCCTTTTTCCTTGGCTTCAACCCCCGCGAGGATCAATGCGGCTACTTCGTCTTGTGTGCGGTTTTCCGTGTTAATCACCATGTCAAAGTTATCGGAATCGGTACTGTCGGCGCCATATTTTTTTAAAAATCTTGCATTTTCGCTGGCTTTCCGTTCGAGTATTTTCTGTACAGCTTCTGCTTGATTGGCGTATTGTTCCGTGTCTCTGTTGGGGTCGTGGATGATGCGTTGGGCCGCCACGGCAACCTCCGTGTGCAGAAATACCTTGAAGGAATTGGGTAGGAAGAACCACGCCATACGGCTATCGACCACGTATCCGGAAGGATCTTGGCCGATGGCCACAAAAATACTGTCTATGCGTTCGTCTATACTAGGGTCAACATCTGCGCGGCGGTTCATTTCTAGGGTGTCCAGGCCCATTTCCTGGGCCAACTGCCGCTGAATTTTTCCGGTAGAGACGTATTCAAAACCTGTTTTTTCACAAAGAATTTTGGAGACAGCGCTCTTTCCGCTGCCTAGGTCGCCGGTGAGCGTAATTTGAGTATTGTGTGCTATTGGCATGTATTTGAATGATAATGAGGGCACGAAGGTACTTTAAAAAAACATCCTATGGCAATGATCCGACGGGAAGAACCCGGTAAAGAAATGTTAGGTATTATCCATCTTGGCAGCGTTTCATATTTATTGTCACCCAAATGCAATTCGAGGGAATTCCAAAGCCATTTTTGGGGATATGCTGTTCAATTGTTCGAAAGCAACGACTAAGATGGCGCACTCCGTGGCCCTAAAAAGATCAGTTTTCC
>JBIPOY010000032.1:0-14024 GCA_044378705.1 Saprospiraceae bacterium | reverse complement strand
CGTCACAATTCCCCACGGATTGTGCGTTGTGCCACTCCGAGACGGCGTGGATACCTTCTACATTTGACCACAATGCGGTATATCCGTTCACGGGAGCGCACATTCCTATTTCCAGCGATTGCAATGAGTGTCACAACGGCAATTATACGAGTACACCGAACACGTGCAATGGCTGCCACACTGCCGATTACAGCCAGAGTGCCAACCCAAGCCATACCGCGCTGAATTTACCGACAGATTGCGCGATGTGCCACACCACAGAACCCGGCTGGGCGCCTGCGACCTTCCCGATCCACAACGATTTTTATGCGTTGAACGGTGCGCACGCGGCGATCGCAGACGATTGTGTTTCGTGCCACAATGGCAACTACAACAACACGCCCAACACCTGCAACGGCTGTCACGCAGACGACTACGCGCAGACAACCATGCCCAACCACGCAGCGTCACAATTCCCCACGGATTGTGCGTTGTGCCACTCCGAGACGGCGTGGATACCTTCTACATTTGACCACAATGCGGTATATCCGTTCACGGGAGCGCACATTCCTATTTCCAGCGATTGCAATGCGTGTCACAACGGCAATTATACGAGTACACCGAACACGTGCAATGGCTGCCACACTGCCGATTACAACCAGAGTGCCAACCCAAGCCATACCGCGCTGAATTTACCGACAGATTGCGCGATGTGCCACACGACGGACCCCGGTTGGGCGCCTGCGACCTTCCCAATTCACAACGATTTTTATGCGTTGAACGGTGCGCACGCAGCGATCGCCGACGATTGTGCGGCATGTCACAACGGTGATTACAACAGCACACCGAATACGTGTTATGGGTGTCATGCATCGGACTACAATTCCGCGACCAATCCCAACCACAGCGCTGCAGGATTTCCGACCACTTGTCAAAATTGTCATACGGAAAATGCTTGGGTACCGTCAACCTTTGACCATGACCAGCAGTATTTCCCGATATACAGTGGAAAGCACGAAAATGAATGGGATCAATGTATAGAATGCCATACCAATTCAGGTAACTTTACTTTATTCAGTTGTATTGATTGTCATGAACACGACAATGCAACGGAACTGGCACAGGATCACCAAGGCGTTTCGGGTTACCAATATGTCAGTACAGCCTGCTATGCTTGCCACCCGGACGGTAGCAATTAAACAATACGAAAGATATGAAGCACTTAATATCAATATTACTGCTGTTTCTCTGCTCCCAGTGGGCGTATGCTCAGAAAGAGATTGTCATTGAAAAAGGAGTGGCGTCGTATGTTTCGGCTCAAAATATTTATGTAAAATTCGCCACAACTGAATTGATCAGCAAAGGAGACACCCTTTACATCCAAAGTGGCGACACATGGTTACCGGCACTTTTCGTAAAGGATAAATCGTCCACCTCATGCGTTTGTTCGGCGTTGCGGAGTGAAAAATCAAAGGTTGGGGACGTGTTTTTTGCCAAGGTCTTGGTTAAAAAGAAGCCGGAGAAGGCCGCTGAAGTCATTTCGGCAGATGAAAGTAACAACAAGCCAACGCCCGTGGTGATTGCTCCGGCTCCGGAGGACAAAGAGGAACAGGCGCCGGTGTTCAAGCAAAAAATAAAGGGAAGGCTTTCGGCGGCTTCTTACAGCAATATAAATGGGGCAGACGTGGTGCACCGCATGCGTTATACCCTCACTTTTCAGGGAAACAACATAAAGAATTCGCGTTTTTCAACAGATAACTACATCAGTTTTCGCCATACTGTAGGAGAGTGGTCGGTCGTCAAGGAGCACCTTGGTGATGCACTGAAAGTATATGCACTTTCAGTGAAATATGATTTTGACAAAACATCAAGCGTGACCCTTGGTCGGAAAATTAACAACCGAATATCAAGTATGGGTGCTATTGACGGCATACAATACGAAAAGGGTTTGGGGCACACATCTTTTGGCATAATTGGTGGATGGCGGCCAGATTATGCTGATTATGGGTTTGATCGGCACCTTTTTCAGATGGGCGCTTACGTTGGATATTCAACCGGGAAAAACAATAAAACTCAAGCATCCACTTTTGCCTTTGTTGAACAGCGCAACCAATTGAAGACGGACAGAAGATTTGTTTATTTTCAACACACGAACACCTTGTTGAAAGACTTAAATTTATTTAGTTCCTTCGAAGTTGATCTCTACCAATACATCAACAATGAAATAACCCATGCCCCTAGTCTGACCAACTTATTGGTTTCGCTTCGCTACAGGGCATCCAAAAAAATAAATATATCTCTTTCTTACGACAACCGTAAGAACATCATTTATTACGAATCGTACAAAAATTATATTGACCAATTGATCGATGATGAAACCCGTCAGGGTTTGCGTTTGGGAGGTAGTTATCGGTTGTCCAAACGAATATCTTGGGGATTCAATGCTAGTTGGCGCTTTCAGAAAAGCGACATCAATGTTTCCAAAAATATCAATAGCTACCTTAACTTCAGTCGTTTGCCCGTATTGAATGCAACAGCATCCATCTCTGCAAATCTTTTACAAACCAATTATTTGGATAGTAAGATTTATGGAGCAAGGATCTCTAAAGAACTTATTCGGAACAAGTTGCAAGGTGAGGTTTATTTCAGAATGGTTGAGTACCAGTACAAAAATTATGAGTATAAAATTCAGCAGCAAATAGCCGGTGCTGATTTATCTTGGTACATCACCCCTAAATTCGCTCTTTATTTGTATTATGAGGGAACTTTTGATAAAAGTACTGATCCGTTTAACCGGATCAATGCAAAAATCATACAACGCTTTTAATCATTTCATTTTTGAATATTATCATCCAAAGATTGATCCACTAACCTTTAACTTTATTATGAAACATACAAAAAATTGTGTTCTGGTGTTGTTTGTACTGGGTTTGACAGCTTGTGGTTCAGAGCCAAAAGTAATTGAGGCTGAATCGGCTGGCGACCAAAGTAATACGCCAATTTTTCAGGATGTTCCCGGAGCCGCGGCGTCGGGCGCCAATATGCCGGCTCAACAGGACATGAATACTGCTGAGCACAACGTCGTGGTATCCGAGGCCTTGAATACTGAAAAATATACCTACCTGCGGGTAAAAGAAGGGGGAGAAGAGAAGTGGTTGGCCGTTGCTAGACAGGACGTGAAAATTGGCGGTAACTACGTTTACAGAGGAGGTTTGATGAAGAAAAACTTCCAAAGCAAAGAGTTCAACAGAGTTTTTGAAACAGTGTACCTCGTATCTGAGTTTAGGGAACAAAGTGCTACTGTCAGTAGTGGTGGAGCGCCTGCTGGTATGATTGCCTCAACGGAGGCATTGGAACCACCTAAAAATGTAAAGCCGGCGCCTGGTGCGATTAAAATAGCCCAATTGGTGGCTAATATTTCAAAATATGATGGCAAGGTTGTGAAGGTGACCGGTAAGTGCGTGAAGGTAAATCCGATGATAATGGGTAGAAACTGGCTGCACATTCAAGATGGCTCCGGCAAAGGCCTTGATTTAACGGTTACAACAGCAGAAAACGTTCCATTGGGCGCCATCATCACCTTGGAAGGCACCATTGCTTTGCACAAAGATTTTGGCGCAGGCTATAAGTATGATTATATCATGGAAGCAGCCGTTGTCGTACAATAGTATTGAACGCTCGCTATGATTTGTTGGTCTTCATATAGGCATTGTATTTCCACCTTGCCAACAGGCTGATGATCACCAAGGCTCCCACGATATAGTACACAAAATCAGGTATTGGTACAGGGTCTCCTGCCGCATAAGAGTGTAGGCCTGACAGGTAGTAGTTTACCCCGAAATACGTCATGGCCACAGACGCCCATCCAAACAACGTTGCCACATTGAATGCGTACAACCCTCTTAGGCCGGGGATAAAACGCATGTGTAGGATAAAGGAATATACCAAAATGGTGACCAATGCCCAAGTTTCTTTGGCGTCCCAGCCCCAGTATCTTCCCCAAGACTCATTGGCCCAAACACCCCCTAGGTAAGTGCCGATACTGACCATGAAAAGGCCACCTATGAGCGTCATTTCGCTGATATAACTCATTTCTTTGATGATGCGGTACACGCGTTCCCCATTTTTTTCATTGCCAAAGATCATAAATATCAAGTTCAACACTCCGATGATAGCTCCTAATACTAAGAATCCGTAGCTGCCCGCTTCCAAAGAAACGTGGATGGTGAGCCAATAGGATTTCAGTACCGGAACCAGAGGGGTGATTTCCGGATCCAACCAACTCAGGCCTGCAACCATCAGAATGGTAGCAGACAATACCGTTGTTGCGGCCAATCCACCGAAGGATTTTCTGGAAAAAATCAAGCCCGCTAAAACCGTTGTCCAACCAATATAAATGAGCGACTCATAACCATTGCTCCAAGGCGCACGGCCAGAAATATACCATCGCAATCCCAATCCCAAGGTGTGCATGAAAAACCCGAAAAACAAAAGGCCTGTCGCTGCCTTGGAGGGCAATCGCATGGTGAGTTTTGGGTTGAAAACAGACGTGAACAGCAGCCCTAAAAATACCAAGCCGAGTAGGCCGTACAGTAGGCTAAGCCTGTTAAAAACATTCAACTTGTTCAACAGAAGTTCCGCTTTTACCTGACTATCCCAAGGTAATATTGCACCACCATACTTCTGTTGGTACTGACTCAGCTCCGCTACCATTTTGTTGACCCTGCTCCAGTCATTGTCTTGAATAGCAGTATTTAACGCAGGAATATACAGGGGGTAAAACTGTTCGATGATGCCTCCTTTGGATACAGTGTTGTGTTGGTGGGGCACATCAGCCGGAGACATCCAGGTGTTGGACGTATCTCCGGGTACCGGAAACACCTTCAAAAAACTTCCGGAGAACACCATACTACAGATATTCACTTTTTCGTCAAGTTTTACCAGTTCTTTTTCAAATACTCCCCGGTCACGTGGAGCAGCGTTGAAAGCATTGCGAACTTCCGCCTTCAACTTATACTCGCCATTTTCACGGAAAAAGTCGTTGTACGATGCCAAATCGCCATTGATCTGAAGTAATTTCCTGATTTCTTCTTGTTTCCCAATTTTTATGAGGGGCACATTGTACCATTCTTCCGGATCATACGCCATTCCGAGAATAATCTGCTCCGCATGTAGCCCCATGAGGGATTCTTTGTGTGAAAGTTTTCGGACTACCTCACTGGCGTAGGTATTCATGGGTTTCAGACGGCCACGGTTGTCTTGTACCAATAAACGGCCAAAACGCGCAGCATGATCACGGCTGATCACCTGCTTGGGTGGTGTCGGCGGACCACCGAAACCTGGGGTGGAAAGGCCCATGAGAAATGTCAGGAAAAGCAACGTCAGCGTTTTGTCGGACTGCCTCATTCTTTTGATGTTTTCAGCCAACTGTTGAAAACGGCTATTTTTGGTTAAAAGCGTCATTATCATACCCAAGGTCAACAGTAAGTATCCAAGGTAGGAAATCCAAGTGCCGGGCGCATCGTGGTTGACGCTCAGGTACGTACCCAGTTCGTCTTGGTCAAACGAGGATTGAAAAAAACGATAACCATTGTAGTCCAAAATATTATTCATAAAAATCCGCTTGTCCTTCACCACGTTGTTGTTGTTGTCTATCAGTGTCACCTCGCTGGCATACGAAGAGGCGCTGTTGGTGCCTGGGTACCGTTCCATGATAAAATCTTTCAGTTTGATGGCGAAAGGCAAAATCACCCTTTTGGCGCCATATGCCACGGCAACAGAACAGTTTGAAAAGGCGACTACGCCTGGCTTACCCTCTTCTCCCTGTTTGCCTGAAATAAACACGCTCCTTTCTTCTCCTCCCAAGGATATTTTCATCTCCAGTCCACCCATTCCTGTACTTGCCATTTTGGGGGATGAGGACGATATTTCAGATTTAGCGGCCGACTTAAAGTCGCCAAACACAAAGCTTTGAGCGCCATTGGAGTACATGCTTCGGAGCATCAGCGGATGATAAACCCCGGCGGTGAGGGTGTCTCGCGTTTGGGTAGCCATGACCATCTGGCTGAACGTCGTACCGGCCAGAAAAGAGAGGTTGTTGTTTTCGTACTTGATGTTAAAAGCGTTGGGATCTTCGGTATTACCAAAATTGAACAACGTACCATGGATATTGATTTTGTCGAGATAATGAACAAAATACTCTTCCCGACCCCCCATACCACCGATAACAACCTTCAGAATAGGCACTCCGCTTGCATCTTCCGTGAGGGTTTCTTTCGGGTTGGGAATAAACTTGACCACCTCTGTTTTGAGCTCCTGATTGCCGATTAGGTAGGATTGTTGAAAGTGATTATCGCCCAAAGTGGCAAACAAAACCGGCTCCTCGAAGGCGTATTTCTTCCCTTGTTGTTGTACTTGAAACAGCAGGTACGTTTCGGATGATACGAATGAGTTGGAAGCACTGCCTTCCCGGATCCCCATCATTCCTTCACTGCCAAAATAGCGGGTCACGCCGGCGCCCACCAAAATAATGACCATAGAGGCATGAAAAGTCAAAGTAGCCCATTTTTTTTGTTGCACCATTCTGAACCGGACGATGTTGGTCAAAAGACTGACTCCGAATAGTACCAAAAGCAATTCAAACCAATGCGTTTTAAAAATTACTTTCTGGGCGGAACTGGTACCGAAGTCATTCTCTATGAATGTTGCGATACCGATGGCGGCGGCAAACAAGATCATGTAAAGACCTGCGGCCGAGGTGGAAAATAGCCTGTTGAATATGCTTTTGAGTAAGAGCATTGCGGAAGGGAAAAGTTGCGACAACTTAAATATAAGTTTATAAAACGCAAATATACGCATTTTTTCTTGTTTTTTTGGTGTTCCCCTATCAAAATATGGGGCTTACTGAAATTAATATACAAAAGAGTGGCCGACGCAAACTGACGAATCTCAATCAAATATTTGACTTGTATCAAATATCCCAAAAACTCCTTTGCTGAACTTTGTCGGGTATGGTATTGAAAAACAGACAACCGTATGGGTGCGGTCATTCATCGGCAGGGATACTAAAGTTGGCGGCCATGCCTTGTATAAAAATTATAAAAACTACAAAATCAAAGGCCATGTTTAGAGACAGATTTGATGCCGGCAGGCAATTAGCAAAAAAATTGCGACACTATAGAAACCGTGATGGCGTCATTCTGGCGGTACCCCGGGGCGGGGTTGAAGTTGGTTATATGGTAGCCAAAGAACTTGGTCTTCCCCTAGAGGTTGTGTTGTCAAAAAAAATTAGCCATCCTACTAATCCTGAATTTGCCATTGGGGCGGTCAGTCTGGAAGGTATCGTGTTCAGCAAACGCCCGGATGTATCCGACAATTACATCGAAAAGGAAGTCGTTCGGTTGCGTCAAATGCTGCGTGATCGTTACAAAAAGTATTGTGGAGACCGCAAGCCGGTTGGTTTGGAGGGTAAAATTGTCATCATCGTGGATGATGGCATCGCTACCGGCAACACCTTGCTTTCCACGGTAGAGTTGGTCCGGAAACATCATCCTCAACGGGTGGTAGTAGCCATTCCGGTTGCTCCACCCGATTCACTCAACAATGTTGGTTTGGCGGAAGGCGTTGATGAAGTAGTATGCTTGCTTACCCCCAATAATTTCTACGCAGTAGGGCAGTTTTATGAAAATTTTGATCAAGTAAGAGACGATCAGGTCATGCGCCTCTTGCAAGAGGTATGGGAGCCCAAGACCAAACCTGCGCAGGCCAATCAGATGCGAAAACCTGTTACCCATTGATGTTGCCCTGTTGAGGCGTGGTAAAAACCTACTGCCGACGCTATGAATGGGTCGGTGTCGCTTTGTTCCACCGCGTGTTTTTCCATACCTTCTGTTCTTCCTTTGTGAGGAAGGTCCAGGCGACAACACGGCTCGTTTTATTGCCTTGACCCATCGGAATAGTTTTTACCAATGTTGCGTTGGCTTTTGCCAGTGCTTCGTGGGCGCTTTTTACATGGGATTGTTTAGAAATCAGCGTAGAAAACCAAAAAACAGAGGTTGTAAACTGTCGGCTTTGTCGGATCATGTTTCGAACAAACTTTTCTTCTCCGCCATCGCACCACAATTCTCCATTTTGTCCACCAAAATTCAAAATTGGGGTCGTAGTTTTTTCCTGACGGAGGTTACTCAGTTTTCGAAGCGTGCCTGCTTGGGCTTCTTCCATAGAAGCATGAAAGGGAGGATTACAAATAGACACATCAATGTATTCATCTTTTTGAATCACGCCATAAAAAATATCCATCGGGTTGGGTTGCAACCGGAGTTGAACATTTTCTTTCAGTAAGGTATTGGCATCAACGATTTTTTGGGCAGATTCAATCGAGACCGGGTCAATGTCAGAGCCGATAAAAGACCAGCCATATTCCTTGTTTCCGATGATTGGATAGACGCAATTGGCGCCAACACCAATATCAAGGCAACGGATTTTATTGCCTGTTGGGAACATTCCATAGTTGTTTACGCACAATAGTTCCGCGATGTGGTGGATGTAGTCAGCCCTGCCGGGGATGGGTGGACAAAGATAGTTTGGCGGAATATCCCAGTTGTCAACACCGTAGTATTGCTTTAGGAGGGCCCTGTTCAACATTTTGACGGCCTCAGGGTTGGCAAAATCAATGGTTTCATCGTTGTATCGATTCCGAGCTACAAAGGGTGCCAACGCAGGGCAACACGCGGTGAGGGCACTGAAGTCGTAGCGTTCGCGGTGTCTATTGCGCGGATGTAATTTCAATTTTTCCGGCGGATGTTCTTTTTTTATTGGAAGCATGGGAGCGTACGGTCAGTGATTTCCTGTGGCGGGTTGCGCCCTTGGTTCGAAAGTGCAAAGATGCGTATAGGGCCCGTAATAAACCCCATTGGGGCCAAACCAATGTCACCCACAAAATTAGGTTGGCCACAAAAAAACCATTTTTCAATACCAACGGCTAAGTTTTGTCTGCCCTCAGCCGTCATTTTTGGCGGTAGCTATCCGTGCAATCACACATTGTAGGCTTAAAACAGGGCTTTTTTACAAAAAAACAAGCGTTTTTGTTTGATTGTACCGTAATAAATTTTTACTTTTGCGTCCGTTTTTTATAAAACTTAATTTTTATCACATAACAGACTCATAATGAGACATTACGAAGTCACCTTCATCGTAGATCCAGTCCTGTCGGGCGATGAAGTAAAAGCGACAGCGGAACACATCCAAAAAGATCTCAAGAACTTTGGTGCAACGATCGTTGCTGTGGATGAAACGGGCCTCCGTCAATTGGCCTACCCTATCAACAAACGCTCTACGGGTGTTTATTACTGCATCGAGTTTGGTACGGAAGCCGCTGATTGGTTGGCAAAATTCGAACTAAACATGAAGCGCAACGAACGTTTGCTTCGCTATCTTACGGTCAAGTTGGATAAGTATGGCGTTAAGTACAATGATGACAAACGGAGTGGCCGCATAGGTTCGCGCAAAAAGAAGGAAACTACTTCTGCCGATGCCTCATCGCCTGCCCCGGTTGCAGTACCGGAAGAACAAAAAGTTTCAGCGCCTGCCGTGGTAGACCTTGACGCTTAATTTCCAGAAATTCACCATTAACGTTCACTTTCAATATTCAGAAAGATGGCTGCTTCAAGAGAAGATGTAAAGTTCCTCAGTAACCCTAAAATTGGGCTTCGGAACAAAAAATATTGCCGTTTCCGCAAATTCGGCATCAAGTACATTGATTACAAAGATTCAGATTTCCTCCTTCAGTTCATCAACGAACAGGGCAAATTGCTTCCACGCCGTATCACAGGCAACAGCCTGAAATACCAGCGCCGTGTTGCATCGGCTGTAAAGCGTTCACGCCACCTGGCCATTTTGCCATTCGTTGCCGATTTGATGAAATAAAGCTTCCTTCGCCCTTTTCTAGGGTGACGCTCGCTGTAATTTGAATTTTTCAAACTTTTTTACCATGAATATCATTCTGCTCGATCATATCGAAAAGGTAGGCGCAAAGCACGACGTCGTGAAAGTGAAAGACGGCTTTGGGCGCAACTACCTGATTCCCAAAGGCCTTGGAATCGTTGCCAATAAACCCAACTTGGCCCGCCTCGAAGGGTTGAAAAAACAGTCTGCTAAAAAAGAAGGTGCTGTTATTGCAGCCTTCCAAGAAGTAGCAGCTAAATTGAAGGGCGTCACACTGAAAATAACGGCTAAAGCCGGTGATTCAGGCCGCCTTTTTGGCTCCGTTACCAGCCAACACATCGCCAAAGCACTTGCTGAACGCGGCGTTGATGTGGACAAACGCATCATCGAAATGCCGGAAGAAGTGAAAGAACTCGGCGACTATAAGGTAACCCTCAAATTCCACCCCGCTGTACAAACGGAGGTTGACTTTGAAGTGGTTTCCGGAAGCGGCGACGGCGAATAATTCACTCCTGATCTCGTTGTTACCCCGTGTGCTCCTATTGTTTTGGCGCCCGTCGGTACACGTATCGCAATAAAAACAGTTAAGCGAAATCGGTCTCCATGACTGGTTTCGCTTTTGCTGTTGTGTTCCAGTCCTTACTTCTATAGCCTACTTCCCATGAGAAATACCATTATCCGACGGGTCATTGTGTTGGGTGCCATTGCGTGCCTGAGTCTGCTGACAGTTCAGACATACTGGGTCCTGCGCACGTGGGATTTACAAGAGCGCGAGTTCAACCGAAAAGCCAATCAGGCCCTGCTCGACGCCGCCAACCAGCTGGCACAAATGAACGTGTTTGCCCTGCCAACCAAAAAACTGGTCGAACAAGTATCGTCCAACTATTGGGTTGTAAATGTCAACAACGTCTTTGAAGCGAATGACCTAGAGTACTGCCTCGACAAGGCATTCGAAACCCAAAGCTTGAAAGAAGATTACCAGTACGGCATATTTGACTGCTCCAGCGACCAAATGGTGAAGGGAAAATTTGTAAAATACTCTCCCGGCGCGGAAAATAAAGTCGAACTTTCAGAGCCGTTGCCCAAGCACCAAGACAGCGATTTTATATACTATTTTGGCGTTCAGTTTATCAGTAAAAGTGGTAATATCCTGAGTAATATGTGGATCGTAATCGCATTTACGGTGCTTATGCTCATCACGCTCGCATTTTTTATTTATTCTATGATTGTCATCTTGCGCCAAAAGCAATTGTCAGAATTACAGCGTGATTTCATCAACAACATGACCCACGAGTTCAAAACGCCTATTTCAACTATCAATATTTCCACGGACGTGTTCATTCAAAACGAGAAAATCAAAGATGATCCTCGGCTGAGCAGGTACGCAATGATCATAAAAGAGCAGGTGCTTCGCCTGAATACACAGGTCGAAAAAGTGTTACAACTCGCCAAAATAGAACGTGACAACATTGAATTGAACGTGGAAGAAATAGATCTGGCCGTGCTGATTCAACATATTTCCCCGTCTATAGAAATGAAAATAAACGACAAACAGGGACAGTTACACCTCGATCTGGACGCTGAAAATGCACTTGTGCGTGCAGACAAACTGCACTTAACCAATATTTTGCACAACCTCGTGGACAATGGCGTAAAGTATTCCGGGAAAAAACCGGACATAAGAATTGGGCTGCGTAATCAGGGAAAATTTCTCGTGTTGTCGGTGCAGGATCAGGGGATCGGTATTCCCAAGGAACACCAAAAGCGTGTATTTGACAAGTTTTTTCGAGTCCCGACCGGCAATGTACACAATGTAAAAGGTTTTGGCCTTGGGCTTTTTTATGTGAAAACCATGTGCAAAGAACATCATTGGAAACTCGACCTTCAGAGTGAACTGGGCAAAGGAACACGGATTGAGATATCAATGCCACAGCAATGAAACGGTATAGAGGCTTCTTAGGGCCAGACGGCGTGCCACCAATATCTTTAAGAATAATATTTGTCTTTTTTCGCTTTGTAAAAGCATAAAGATATACTTTTATGCGAAAAACATACGGATATCTGTACATCAAAGGTGATTTACACAATGCCCGCGCCACTAAAAATATCATCCTCTTCTCGCTTTTCAGTACGTATTCACACCGAGTGACGCTGTACACCCCTTTGTATCTTAGCTATATGTCATGAAGTCTTTTGCAGAAAAATCACAGGATAAAAAAAATCAAGCCGGTTCAAGGCAAGGATCAAAACAATCCTTACCCGCTGAATCATCGTTTGCAATGGCCGACAATCGACCTCAAACGGCTCAACTGCAAACATTGCAGGAAGATATTGCCGGTAGCCCACAGGTAAGCCAGTTGATGGCCCATCAGTTGATGGCCGACCGTAGTCCGCAGGTAAGCCAATTGGAGCGCGGTCATCCGAGTGCCGGCAATCCGACTTTGGGTGGTGAAGATGCTGCCACAGGCCGTGTTGGTACGGAAAACGAGCCCGTCGGATCGGGTGTGCATGCGCTTCAGTTTAGAGTGGGCGATGAATCTTCCCCGATCCAACATGGCGGTGCTTCAACAGCTGTTGTTCAAAGGAATGAATTCACGGAGGAACAAATGGCTGCTTTTTCTGCCAAACAGATTGCAGCTAGAAATGCGGAACTAGGAGCCGTATCGAAAGGAATTCAAAACAGACAAAACAATGGTTTTTTAAATGAACAGCAGGAAGGGGAAGCCGCTTCAAGTTTTCAGGAGATCTATGATGGGTCATTGTCAAGTTTAGCAGAAGCTTTGTTTGCGCATCCCGCCGGGGCAAAAGCGCTAAACGATGCTCAATTGATCGAAATTTTGAAAGTAAATTTTGAGTCCAACTGGTTTAAAGCAAAAAAGTGCTTGACAACAGACGTTTGGCCCGGCGTAACGGGTACCCGTCCGCCACATGAATCCAGTATCGTGCTCATGCAAGCCTTGGTGAATATGCGGGGAAGGGTGTGGGATAAATTCGTAGGGAAGCATCAGGCTAAGATCAAAGCTGCCGTGGAGGCTCAAAAAAGTGTAGGCGGTGAATTTGCCAACCTTAAAAACCCTGAAAAATTCAACGATAACTTTGGTTTGAAAGAATCCGTTGGTTCAGAATCTGTTACGTCTGATATTGATTTATCCGCAAAAGGTGAAAATACAGAAATCGGCGTGGCCATGATCAATGCGGCATTCAACAAAGAATTTGGAACCGAACCGGGTGCTTTCTTTGACATCAACGTGTACTCTTCCGATTGGATGTTTAAACCAACAGAGATAATTGAAGACAAGGTTGTCAAAAAGACGCCAACCTCTGAAGCCAAGACTTCCACAGGAAGAGAACTCAGTGCGGCGAATCAAAAGAAAAAAGACGATAAGAACGAGGTGTGGGCCATGGTGAAAATTCGGAGAAATATGGAAGGGGATGATTGGGAAACGTACAAAACGCAACTATTAAGCAGTATTACTTCCCCCGCGCCTGAAAGCTTGTCGCCCCAGCAACTCCAAGAAGAAAGTGCTCAAAGGGCTGAGCTTATCTCAAAATTTGCCGATGTAGACACCGAGTACACCACTTTTCACAATACCGTTGCCCGTGAAGTGGCACGCATGAAAGAGGCGGTTACCCACGAAGAGAACCGGCAGAGAAGTGCCTTTGAAGATCGAAATGGGCAAGATCACCTTGCAGAAGAAGGCACGGAGATGGCAGCATCCAACAGGCAATATGAAAAAATAATCCTCCAAGTAAAAGGGCTGAGGTTGCAAATAAAGCGGTTGAACGATGAAAACCAAGAAGGTAATCGTGAAACCATTGAGGAGCTCTTGCTGCAGGTACACGATGGCGTGGCCCGTGGATTAACCTACGCCAATGAGGTGTATGCTACTGAAGGGGCGGTATTGCATACCGTTTTTGGGAACCAAGGCGCAAAAAAAGAATTGAAAGAGAGAAAAGAAAAAGGCGAAGATATTGTGGATGTGCAATACTTACTGACAAAAGAGCAATACCTACAGTCACTCCATGAAAACGTAGGCGACTCCTTACATTCGCTGAATCACAATGCACAGGATCCTCAATATGCCGTGTACCGGGCCGGAAAA
>JBIPOY010000031.1:0-14070 GCA_044378705.1 Saprospiraceae bacterium | reverse complement strand
ATCTGTTTTGGAATGTCCTCGATGCCTTGTACAGAGCCATTGGCGGCCATGATGGCCTCCCGCATTTCTTCGTTCCACATACCGAGGCGCACGAGGTCACGCATGAGGTGCTTGTTCACCACGATGTGTTCGCCTGCGAGGGTACGGCGCGTATAGAGGTTACTCGTGTACGGCTCAAAGCACTCGTTGTTGCCCAGTATCTGACTGGTGCTGGCCGTCGGCATAGGCGCCACGAGCAGTGAATTGCGCACCCCCACTTGCTTCACGCGTTCCCGCAACGAAGCCCAATCCCAATTGCCAGAAGGCGTAACATTCCATAGATCAAATTGGAAAAGACCTTTGCTCATGGGAGAGCCCGGGAACGTTTCATAATGGCCGTGTTTTTCTGCCAGCACACAACTTTCACTGACTGCTGCAAAGTACAATGCCTCAAAGATATCTTTGTTCAACTGACGGGCCTCTTCGCTGTCAAAGGGCAAGCCAAGCAAAATAAACGCATCGGCCAATCCTTGCACGCCGAGACCAATCGGGCGATGGCGCATGTTGGAATAACGCGCTTCCGGGATTGGATAGTAATTGACATCAATAACTTTATTCAGGTTTCGGGTAGCAACACGGGTTATTTCGGCCAACCTTTCAAAATCAAATTTGCCGTCAATCACGAATTTTGGCAGCGCAATGGATGCCAAGTTGCACACTGCCACTTCATCTTTCGACGTGTACTCAATGATTTCGGTACAGAGATTGGAAGAGCGGATGGTTCCTAGGTTTTGTTGGTTGCTCTTTTTGTTGGCGGCATCTTTGTACAATATATATGGCGTACCAGTTTCTGTCTGGCTTTCCAGTACCGCCGTCCATAAATCTCGGGCTTTTACCACTTTTCTAGCCCGACCTTCTACTTCGTATCGGGTATAGAGGGCGTCAAATTTTTCACCATACACATCAAACAAGCCCTGTGCTTCGTTCGGGTCAAACAGCGACCAATCCGCGTCAGCTTTAACGCGCTCCATGAACAAATCACAGATCCACAATGCGTAAAACAAGTCGCGAGCACGCATTTCCTCTTTTCCGTGGTTTTTTTTCAATTCCAGGAATTCAAAAATATCGGCGTGCCAAGGCTCAAGGTACACCGCGAAAGCGCCCTTGCGCTTACCACCGCCCTGATCAACATACCGGGCGGCGTCATTGAACACACGCAACATCGGTATAATGCCATTGCTCGTACCGCCGGTTCCCTTGATATAGGAGCCCGTGGCGCGGATATTGTGGATGCTGAGGCCGATGCCACCTGCACTCTGGCTGATGAGGGCACAACGCGACAGGGTCTCAAAAATTCCCGCGATGCTGTCTTCCGTCATGGTCAACAGAAAACAGGAAGACAGTTGTGGTTTGGGCGTACCTGCGTTGAAAAGTGTAGGCGTCGCGTGAATAAACCACCGCTCACTCATCAAATTATAGGTCTCAATGGCCGCATCAATATCTTCCCCGTGGATACCCACCGCAACACGCATGAAAAGGTGCTGCGGACGTTCCGCTACTTTTCCGTTCGTGCGCAGAAGATAACTGCGCTCCAGTGTTTTGAAACCAAAGTAATCAAATTCAAAATCTCGGTCGAAAATGATGGCAGAATCCAAGCGATCTTTGTGCTGTTGCACAATTCGATGCACATCGTCGCTGATCAAATTGGCGCGCTCCCCCGTTTTGGGGTCCACATATTTGTATAGTTCATGAATAACCTTGGCAAAAGACTTTTCCGTTTCCTTGTGCAGATTGCTCACCGCAATACGAGCAGCCAGCAGGGCATAATCAGGGTGAATCGTGGCCATGGTGGCAGCTGTTTCTGCCGCAAGATTATCGAGTTCGACGGTGGTCACGTTGTCATAAAGACCCATGATCACTTTTTTCGAGACTTCAATAAGGTTGACGTAATTGGTATCGAGGTTGTACGTGAGTTTACGTAAACGTGCTGTTATTTTGTCGAACGAGACTACTTCTCTGCGTCCGGACCGTTTGATTACTTGCATCATATATAGTAATAAAAATTTGAAGTTGTTGTTTCACGCTGTAAAAACGGCACACTGCTCTGGTACTACGTTGCATTGCCAAAATGGATACAGAAGGCATAAGACAGACAGTGTAAGTACTGGTATAAGCCCAGTATTACACATTGGCGGGATTGGGACCACCTAATTATTTAAAGGAATTGCCGAAAAACGTGTGCTATGCCTCCAATTCCTCTTCTACCGTAGCCTCCGGCGCATTGTTTTTCACCGACTCGATGCCATTGTCACGGGAAGCTTCGCTTTCGTACATTTGGCTGCTTCCGATGACCTGGCTGTTACCTGCTTTCAGGTTGAAGAAGAATTTTCCGTTGGATGATTCTTTCCTTTCAAAACGAGCATCGTCTGCCGCGTTGGTACGCACAGATTCAATACCATTGTTGCAAGAAGCTTTGGAGGCATACCCTTCACTGGAGAGAATAACCTGGCCATTGGTGGCCTTCAAATTGAACTGGAACTCACCGTCTTTGCGCTGAGTGATGATAAATTTTCCCATGATAAAAATATAATGTGCAATAAAAAACAATCTGTTTAGGGTAGTGTCGCCTGGCCCTAGGCGATCAAACTAGAAATCCGCTTCTGTGCTGAACACCTGTTCCTCGCGCTTGGTCATCACGCCGGCTTTGGCATAATCCCCCACCCGTTTCTCAAAGAAATTCGTTTTACCTTGTATTGATATCATATCCATCCAAGAGAAGGGGTTTGCTGTTCCGTAAGCTTTTTCGCAGCCCAAGGAGAGCAGCAAACGATCCGCGACAAATTCAATATACTGGCCCATCAGTGCTGCGTTCATACCGATGAGGCTGACCGGCAAAGCATCGGTCACAAATTCTTTTTCATATTCCACCGCTTCGGTGATAATGGCATGTACCTCTTGGGGGTCGAGTTTGTGCTCCAACATCGAATAAAGCAAGCAGGCGAAGTCGCAGTGCATCCCTTCATCGCGGCTAATGAGTTCGTTGGAAAAGGTAAGGCCTGGCATCAGGCCGCGTTTTTTAAGCCAATAAATGGAGCAAAAAGACCCACTGAAAAAAATGCCCTCTACCGCTGCAAAGGCAATGAGTCGGTGCGCAAAAGACGGTGCGTTCTCGATCCAACGCAGCGCCCAATTGCCTTTTTTAGACACACATTCTAAGTTTTGAAGGGCATTGAACAAAAAGTCCTTCTCTTTAGGGTCTTTGATGTACGTGTCAATCAACAAAGAATACATCTCGGCATGAATATTTTCAATGGCCACCTGGAAACCATAGAAACAGCGGGCTTCCGGTATTTGCACCTCGCGCATAAAATTGAGCACGAGGTTTTCGTTCACAATACCATCGCTGGCGGCAAAGAATGCCAACACATGCTTGATAAACTTCCGATCGTTGTCCGTGAGCTTATGTTCCCAATCGTTGATGTCTTGGGTGAGATCCACCTCTTCTGCTGTCCAGAAAGAGGCTACTGACTTTTTATACCATTCCCAAATAGTGGTGTACTTGATGGGGAAAAGTACAAAGCGGTCAGGGTTTTCTGCGAGCATCGGCTCAAAATGCGTGTTGTTAGAATTGGTCATCGTTGGTGTAGGTTGGCTCAGGTGTTGGCAAAAAATGAGAGGTATCTTTTCTGACAATACACCGAGAAGTTACTGCGCTGGTTGGCGTACAAACGACAACAGACACTGTTCTTACCGATTTAAATCAGGGAAGAAATTATTAAAATAGAAATTTAACCGGGAAGACGGAGTAAAAATGCATACCACAGGGCAGCAGCGATTCGGAAACGAAAGTAGGGCAAAAAGAAGGACTACGAAGAGGCTATTTTTCCACAAAATGTTGACAAACATCACAAACAACTGATTGTCAAATGGTAACTTTAAGACTCTTTTTTACCAACGATGTTGGTAACTCTTGTTGACAATGATTGGGGGTTGCTTTGATTGGTTGCGGCATTAAAAAAACAATACAATTACTTGATTAAAACGAGCCTGCGGCTACTTAGGTATACAAATCGCAACAAAGGGCCCGACCGCAGGCGGTCGGGCCCTTTGTGCAATAACAATGATCGGTTGTTTGAACATGGATCACCAAGCACTAGGCCGGCGATGAAACCGGAGCGCACACTTAATGTTTTCCGGCCATGGCATCCATCCGGAGCATATCAAGCACAATTTGCAATGTTTCGTGCAATTGGACATCTTTTTGGCGATCCTTCAACCAACTGTCGTTTCGGGCAACTCTAGCAGTGTCACTTTGGATTTGTGGTACATCTGCTGCGAGATTTTGGATGTTGAACCCATCAATCTGGTTGAATATTTTATCGTACCGATCTGCTTCCTCGTCCATGCGTTTGTTCCACTGAATATATTTTTCCAATTGAACAGGATACATTGTTTGATCCTTTTGTTTGCGGAGACGGCTGGCATTTTCGCTCACTTTTTTAAAGGTAGGGTCAGCACTCACCCGGTGGGCACTATTTTTTCTCAACTGCTCCAAGTCGGAGATGTGGTAAGCGCTTTGGTTGAAGGAAACGGGGTCAATCACCGTTGATTCAAGCGGGTAGTCATTGTCGCGCTCGCCGTTGTCAATCAAGTTGTAGAAATCGGGTAAAACAATATCGGGGGTAACGCCATCCAACTGGGTTGTTTTGCCCGTCACACGGTAGAATTTCTGCATGGTGAGTTTCATGGAGCCCAGTGGTTTAACAGCATCGTCTGATACCACATTGTCGAGGTCATAGAAACGCTGCACGGTGCCTTTTCCATAGGTGCCGGTAGAACCGACGATGACAGCGCGACCGTAATCCTGCATGGCTGCCGCCAGTATTTCAGAGGCAGAGGCGCTGAATCCATTGACCATCACCACCAACGGGCCGCCCCATTGAACACGACTGTCGTTGTCGGTCATAATCTCAGGCTTTTTGTTGCGGCTTTTGACCTGCACAATAGGGCCCTCTTCGATGAAAAGGCCGCTCATTTGTACAACATCCCGCAGTGAGCCACCCCCATTGCCACGCAAGTCGAGAATAATACCCATCACTTGCTCCGCCTTCAACTTGGCCACCTCTTTTTGTACATCCAAAGCACATGAAGTAGCGCCGGAGGGCGTAAAGTCTGCATAAAACTTTGGCAAATAAATATAGCCAATCTTGTTTTGCGCCTGACCATTATCACTTAGGATCAATGACTTGGCAAAACCTTCCTCCATGATTACCACATCACGAGTGATGGTAATAACCTTTTCAGAGCCATCTGTTTTCTGAATGGTCAGGGTCACTTTTGTGCCTTTGGGGCCGCGAATTTTGGATACTACATCATCAATATCCCAACCCATGATGTCCACCGATTCGGTATCATTGTCCCCTTGAGCCACCTTTACAATGATGTCTTTGGCGTCCAAACCACCTTCTTTCCAAGCCGGACCGCCCGGCACCACCTCGGTGATACTGGTTTTTTCTCCATCGCTTTGGAGGCGAGCACCGATACCCTCAAGTTTTCCGGACATTTGAATATCGAAATTCTCTTTATCGCTGGGTGAAAAGTACCCAGTGTGCGGATCAAACACGTTGGTCATGGCATTGAGGAATATCTCCATGCGTTTGTTTCGATCGAGTTTTTGCAAGCGTTTGAGCCACTTGTCGTAGGTGTCCAGCACTTTAGCCCGCTGTTCTTTTTCGAGGGTAGCAAAATCCTTTTTGTCCCCTTTAAATTCGGGCTTGTCTTGTTTGGCCTGTTCATCTGTAATTCGGCTCAACAACTCATATTTCATCCATTTTTCCCAACGGGCACGCAGCTCAACGTCATTTTTTGCCCACGATAATTTGTCACCATCGGCTTCCAGCATATCATTTTTAGAATAGTCGAGGGGCGCGGCGAGGATCTCGCGGTACCAGCCTTGGGTTTTGACCAAGGATTGCTCCATGAGGGTGACCGACAGATCGAAAAACTGAAAAGTGCCGGCATTGGCTTGGTCGTCAAGTTGGTCTTCAAAAACATTCAGTTTGTTGATGTCATCTTGGTTGTAAAATCGCTTGCCCCCGTCAATATTTTTGAGGTAAAGGTGGAACACGGATTTTGAGAAAGCATCGTCAATATCTTTGGGTTGGAAATGAACCCCGGAAAGGTGTTGTAGTACGGCTTTTACCAACGCAGCTTCCTTTTGAGGATTGGGGTCGCCGTTGATAAACGAAGATCTATTGACCAAAAAGGCGATGCCTAGCACTCCGATGAAGGAGAAAAGCAAGAGCGACGGTTTAAGTTTCATGTCGAACGAAAATAAGTCAAAGTCGGGTTTGCCATTGCGGCGAGAAGGTAGATACTGCATTTCCTAAGAGGTGACGCTTTGAGTGAGCAAGGGGGTGCTTTGTGATGATGGGGATTGCATGCTAAAGATAATATTAAAGATAATATTAAAGATAATATCAAGCAATCAAACGCTATAATATTGATTTTGTGTTGGGCTGCATAGTATTTTCTACAAAATAATACCAAACGCCTGTTCTACCAGTGCTATTTGTTCTTTTTCATGTGCTTTTGGGAATCCTGTTGCCGGGGATGCTGCGGCCCTGCGGCTCACACATTTCCAGCCATATTCAGGGTGATTGACCGCTAGGTGGCTCCATGCCCCCATATTGGCAGGTTCCTCCTGCACCCAAACGAGTTCGGCTTTTGCGTATTTTTTTCTCAACGCCTCGAACTGTGTTTTGGGGAACGGGTAAATTTGTTCGAGCCGTACAATGGCCACATCGCTGCGTTTTTCGGCTTCTTGCTTTTTCAATAAGTCGTAGTATATTTTTCCGGAGCACAGCAGCAAGCGCTTCACTTTGGCAGCCTGAACAGCCGTATCATCTATGAGTTCACGGAAGCGGGTACCTGTTTCTATTGCACTGATTTCACCCAAATTAAACGGCGCGCGGAGGGCCGATTTCGGTGACATAACTACCAGTGGTTTTCGGAATGGGCGTACAATTTGTCGGCGCAACAGGTGGAAAAAGTTGGCAGCCGAGGTGACATTGGCCACCGTGATGTTGTTTTCAGCGCAGCCCTGTAAAAATCGCTCTATGCGCGCGGAGGAGTGCTCCGGGCCCTGGCCTTCATAACCATGGGGAAGCAACATCACCAAGCCACTCATGCGGTGCCACTTGCTCTCCCCGGCCAAAATAAACTGGTCAATGATGGTACTGGCACCGTTGGCGAAGTCGCCAAACTGTGCCTCCCACACCACCAGAGCATCGGGAGTCGACAAAGAGTAACCGTATTCAAAACCCAAAACAGCGTATTCGCTGAGCAAGGAGTTGAAAATACGAAATTTTGCCTGTTTGGTAGCGAGCCCATCCAAGCGGTTTACTTCTCGGTAATTTTCGGCATCAATAATACAGGCGTGGCGGTGGCTAAAAGTACCGCGCTTCACATCTTGTCCACTCATACGCACGTCATACCCCTCCAGCAGGAGCGACGAGTATGCAAGCAATTCTCCCAATTGCCAGTCAATTTTTCCGGTAGAAACAAGTTGTTTTTTGGCCTCCGTCAGTTTGGCTATTTGGGAAATGGGAACAAACCCCTCCGGAAAGGAAAGTAAGTGGAGGAGAATATCATCAATCGCTTTGCGAGAAATACCGGTTTCCGGACTTTCCTGAAAATCCGCATCGTCCACGGTTTTCGTCAGCGCCTTCCAATGCATTTCTGGCTCTTGGTAGGTATAAGGCAGTGGTTTTTGACGGGCATTATCGAGGCGCGCCTGAAGATCCGCACGGAATTTAGCCTCCATGTCTTTGGACAGTTGTTCGTCCACATCGCCACGGGCAACCAATTTTTTATTGTAAACAGTACGGGGGTCGTCGTGTTTTTCGATGATTTTCCACATTTCCGGTTGGGTAAAACGCGGCTCATCGCTTTCATTGTGGCCATTGCGCCGGTAACAAACGATGTCAACAAAAACGTCGGTATTAAACTGTTGTCTGTATTCAATGGCGAGTTCAGCGGCAAAAACAACTGCCTCCGGGTCATCGCCATTGACGTGAAAAACGGGCGCTTGTACTACTTCCGCGACACTGGTGGAATAGGTACTGCTGCGTGCATCCTCCCAACCGGTGGTAAAACCAATTTGGTTGTTGATCACCAGGTGTACCGACCCTCCTGTGTTGTAGCCTTCCAAGTTCATCATTTGTATAAGCTCATATACGATACCTTGTCCGGCGAGGGCTGCATCTCCATGGATGAGAATGGGCAAAACACGGTCAAATGCTTCAGCGTAGAGAATGTCCAATTTGCCGCGACAAAAACCTTCCACCACTGGGTTAACTGCTTCGAGGTGACTGGGGTTGGGCAGCAATTTCACATACAACTTCCGGCCATTGAGGGCTTCTGTTTGGGAAGAATACCCTTGGTGGTATTTCACGTCACCGGAACCATAACTCTGGTCGGGGATTGATTTATCTTCGAATGCGCTGAATATTTGCTCGTATGTTTTGCCGACAATGTTACACAGCACGTTGAGTCGGCCGCGGTGGGCCATACCGATCACGACCTCTTCTACCGGGGTGTCGGCTTCAGCGGCGCGATTGATCATCGCGTCGAGCGCCGCAATGGTGGCTTCCCCACCTTCCAAGCCAAAGCGTTTTTGGCCCACAAATTTGGTCGCTAGAAACTGTTCAAAACCAACAGCACCATTGATTTTTTCCAGAATCCGCTTTTTCTTATCAATGGAAAATCCGAAATCAGACGAGAGGGTACGATTTTCAATCTTATCGCGCAACCAAGTCCTTTTTTCCTTGTCAAAAATTTGAGTCGTCTCAAATCCGATATTGCTACAATAAACAACCTTCAGTCGTTCAATGATTTCCCGCAGCGTTGCGCGGGGCATTCCCAGTTCAGCACCTGCAGCGAAACGCGAATCAAGGTCCGCTTCCGTGAGTCCGTAATCTGATAGGTCTAGTTTCGGATGTCTCTGTTTGCGGGGTTTAATAGGATTGGTCGTTGAAAGCGTGTGCCCACGGTCTCTGTAGCCGTATATGAGGCCAAGTGCCGAGAATTCTTTCAAGGTGTCGGTGGGAACCTCCGTCGTTCTGCCGGCATCAGGGCCATTGGCAGTCGTCAGGGCAAAATCAAACCCTTTGAAAAAAGCATCCCAATCGGCTTCCACCGATTCGGAATCCTTCGACCATGCTTGGTACAGCGACTCAATATATTGTGGATGGGCATTAAAAAGTGCGGAGTGATCAGTCATTGTTGTTATTGTTCAGAATCAACGTCTTGGAATGTCAGGCAACTATCTTTGCCTTAAATTGGGCGCAAAGATACGATTTGAACAAAGTACAACGCACGAAGTTTCGTTGGATGCTTGCTATTTAGGCCATTTTATGGCTTCTTTTAAGGTTGTTAACATCAAAAAAGAAATTTATTCAACGTCTTTTTCTTTTTCAACGGTAAAACGCTACCTTTGCCCGCCCAAAAAGAGGACCTTTTCCCATTCAATAAAATAGCAATTTTCGCTGTAAAAATATGGCACACCACAAGTCAGCGCTCAAGCGCATCCGTCAGAACGAAAAGCGTCGTCTGCAAAATCGTTACTACAAAAAATCGGCACGTACTGCCATCAAAAACCTACGCGAGCTGAAAGAGAAGTCAGAAGCTCAAACCTATTTGCCCAAGGTGGTAAGTATGGTTGACAGGTTGGCAAAAAGCGGCAACATACACCGCAACAAGGCTGCTAATATTAAGAGTAGCCTGATGCGCCACGTGAACGGCCTCGCCTGATTTTATCAGGATTTTACGCCCATTACACCAACACAATAGTACCCCGTGCAACCGTGCGGGGTACTATTTTTGTGGATTTTAAGCAACAATCAATGCTGGAAACAGTGTATGGTATGGCAGCTGATGCCCTTTCTCTAGGTGTACGCCCCTACTCTACATTACTACAAATTGGGTGCCAGCATTGCGACAGAGGCAAACAGCATAGCCAAACCGGAAAATTCGACCGAAGTCCCCTTTGGGTATATCAGCACTAGACACCGTGCGACCTGCGGCTACCGCCCTTTTGGCGTGCGTTTCAATCCGGGGGTTTCTTCCGGTTTTTGAGCCGGTGTTTTTTCAAGGTCTATGGTTGTTTCACCTCCGGGCGTTTCGGCAGGCTCTGCATTTTTCTTGACCACCGTTGAATACAAGTGGATAAGAGAATCCCTTAACACAGAATCCTGCACATTGGTAACCAGGTTAAACGAGTCTGGAGGGATACTAATCCAAGGTTCACAACCAAAAGATGCCGCCACTTCCGGCTTGGGTGTCGTGAATTTTTCTGTCAATATCCTTTGCAATTTCCCGCCTTTGGTAGAAATACTGTGCCAGAAATTGCCGACGATGGGCAGCGCAGTTGCAGACCCCTGACCCAAGTACATGGATCGGAAGTGGACTTTTGGGCTTGCCGCGCCCACCCAAGCGCCTGTCACCAGACGCGGATTGAAGCAAATAAACCATCCATCAGAATTTTCCTGTGTGGTACCTGTTTTTCCGGCAAAATCACAATCGTAGCCCACGTAACGGCGGAACCGCTGTCCGGTGCCATGGTTGATGACATTTTTCATCATTTCCACCATCGTAGCGGCCTGGTTTACAGTAAGTGCTTCTTCGTAAGCGCCCAATTTGCTGTTTAGCGCGAGTTCCTTATTATAGTCGTAGATCACCTTTCCATTCCTGTCGATGACCTTGAGCACCGTAACGGGCTCTGGGCGTTTTCCTTGGTTGGCCAGGGTGCCATACACCTTCACCATCTCGAGTAGGGAAATCTCCGTTGCACCGAGGCTAATGCCAAATTCCCGCTTCAGGTCGCTGGTAACGCCCATTTTTTGGGCCAAATCAATGGTGTGTTGGATACCTACTTTTTCAATAAGTTGCGCAGCAATGACGTTGACCGACTTGGTAAGGCCTCCGGTGAGGGTGTACCAGCCGCCATAAGATTCATCGGAATTATGCGGCTCCCAGTCCACAATTTTCTTTATTTGATTGGGAAAGTAGGTGCAGGGTTTAATACTGTCTTGCAGGGCCGCTGCGTACACAATGGGCTTAAACGTCGACCCTACCTGTCGCTTGGTACCTTCAATATGATCAATTTTAAAGTTTTTAAAGTTGATCCCCCCCACCCAAGCGCGCACATGCCCATTGGTATGGTCCATGGCCAAAAAACCGCAGTTGAGCATACAAAAATAGTAGCGTACCGAGTCAATGGGCGACAGAATGGTATCTTGATCGCCCCCGCCATTTTTCCAGGAAAAAATAGTCATTTTAACGGGCTCTTGACACGCTGCGGTGGCTTGTTCTTCGTTTAGTCCTGCTTCCATCAGCGTGTTCCAGCGTGCACTGGCCTTCAGTTGCTGGTCAATCCATTTGTCATCTCCCCAAGGTTTTTCAGCCTTGTAGCCTTTCCAATGGTCATCAAACTGCTTTTGAAGTTCTCCCATCTGCTTTTGAACGGCTTCTTCAGCAAACTGCTGCATTTTACTGTCCAACGTAGTATAAATTTTCAGGCCATCGGTATAAAGATTGTAGGGTTGATCGTCCTCGTTTTTGATATTTTTTAGGATTTTGGGCATGACATCCGTTCGAAGATATTCCCGAAAATACATACCAACGCCCTCGTTGTTGCCATCTAAGTTGTAGTTTTTAGCTCCAACAGGCTTTTTGCTCAACTCTTCATATTCAGCCGAAGTCAGGTGATTGTTGCGCACCATTTGTTTCAGCACTACATTTCGACGTTCTTTGGCCTTTTCCGGTCGGCGCACCGGGTGGTAAATAGAAGTTCCCTTCAGCATTCCGACCAAAACAGCCGCTTGATCAACGGTAAGATCCTTGGGTTTTTTGTTGAAGTACTGTTGCGCGGCAACATTGATACCGTACACATCGCCACCAAATGGAACGGTGTTGAGGTAGAGGTTTAGCAGCGCCTGTTTCTCGTACACCCTTTCGAGGCGAACTGAAATAAAGTTTTCCCTTATTTTATTGATGAAAATACTCAAACCGGGAATATAATAATTTTTTCGTCCGTACAGGTTTTTAGCGAGTTGCTGGCTCAACGTAGAGCCACCACCCATACCTTTTCCCGAGAGTATTCCAAAACCAACACGAAACCAACTGGTCATATCAATACCGCTGTGTTCCAAAAAACGCCGGTCTTCGGTTGCGATCAGTGCGTTGATGATGTAAGGAGAAACATTGTCTATGGTGATGGCTGTACGGTTTTCGCCCAAATAAAACTTTCCGATCAAGACACTGTCCGCAGAATACACTTCCGACGTATTGGCTGTTTCGATGGTTCGCAGCTCTTCCGAAGAGGGCAGTGCTCCAAAAAGTCCAATCCAGACACCCACAATCAGTACCAAAAGCACATGAATGCCCCAGCGAGCGATGGTTCCACACCATCCAATGGCCCACCCCAAACGCGGAAATCGATCCCTAAAAAAGTGCCATCCAGCCCTTAATGGAGCCGTTATTTTCGCCCAAACAGCAGCAATGGGGCTCAAAATTGGCGCCAATGGCGCGAATAAGCGGGATAAAAGCGCTGTAAATGGCGCTGTTTTATCTGATATCCACTGCCGGACAAATTGTATTTTTTGGGAGAGGGCATTCAATGTATCGCGCATAATAGAAGTGCAAAATCGGGCGGGCGAAGGTACAAAAAAAATCATCAGACATGCCGCTAAGGCACTTAAAACTACCGTGAAAATACGGGGATTTGTGGTTTTTTCGTACTGAAGAGGCCATACAAGGCACCCAAGGTACGGGACAAAATCTGCGTACACCACAAGCCCAAAGATGTTGTATTTTTGCGCACTTGCCTACATCGTGGCATCATTCAACTCTTCGTGCTATCACGTGACAACACACCGTCTCTGCTCGAAAACCTAAACAACCAACACTCTATACCATGCGCGTACTTGTTTTTGGTAAACAGTTTAAGGAAAAGGATCAAGTGTTCGTACAGGAACTGCTTGACGCTTTGGAGTCGGAAGGAATTGATATCAGCATTTACGCTCCTTACTTATCGGATATTTGTAACAAGGTAAAGATCCCCGCAAGGGTTGATGCTTTCGAAAAATATGAAGAATTCGGAACCCAGCGCATTGATTTTCTGATTGTTTTGGGGGGTGACGGCACCATGCTTGCCGCCGTAACGTTGGTACGCGATGCCGGGGTTCCCATGCTGGGCATCAACTTGGGCCGGATGGGTTTCCTCGCCACCATTGAAAAAACATACATACGGGATTCCATCCGAAAACTGGTATCGAACCAGTTCTTAATTTTGGAGCGCAGTATGATTTTTCTGGAAAGTAACCCGCCCCTTTTTGGCGATATGCCCTTTGCACTCAACGATTGTACGCTCCTAAAGCGCGATACATCATCTATGATTACCATTCATACGTACATCAATGGTGATTATCTGAACTCTTATTGGGCCGATGGGATCATCATTGCCACACCAACCGGCAGTACCGGGTATTCGCTCAGTTGTGGCGGCCCCGTGATCTTCCCGGATTCGCGCAATTTTGTTCTCACGCCCGTTGCACCGCACAACCTCAATGTACGCCCCATCGTTATTTGTGATGCTTCTGTTGTGTCTTTTGAAATAGAAGGACGTGCCGAAAATTTCATCTGTACCCTCGACTCCCGCTTTGAATTGATTGGCACACACCACCAAGTAGCGGTTCGAAAGAATAATTTTACGACCAAATTGGTCCAATTACAAGACATCACATTTCTAAATACCATACGGGAAAAACTGGGGTGGGGAGAAGATATTCGAAACTAAACGGTGATCAAAGTGATTTGATGGATTTGATGGATGGCAAATACACTTCTTTCACCACCACCTTGTGTTGACGATAACCAACAACCCCGAAAGGATATCCTGTCTACCGGCTTACCGAACCATACACTTTCTCCATCGCCACACCGGCGACCACTCGCACTGAACCCTGAAGTAAGGTTTTTGCTGCGCACCAAAATCGCGGCGACCGGTCTCAATGGCACGAATCATACTTC
>JBIPOY010000276.1:0-4854 GCA_044378705.1 Saprospiraceae bacterium | reverse complement strand
TAGAGGTAGGGTTGTTCATAATAGCCTTGTATGAGGCTTCATTGTTGTCTATATACGCTAAATCAGCCGGCCAGGTACATTTGTAAAGGTTGCCCTCATTGTTGCCAAAAGCGCGTGAGAGCCATTGTTTGTCTATTTCCTCCATATTGGCATAGAGCCCTCTATAAACGTGGTTGACGTAGAGTTGCACGAAGCTACCCCTTCGAGCGGGTTGACCGGCTTTGTCCCAGACATCATAGAACAATTTTTCCCGAATCATGGTCGGATCGTTGTGACTGCCCAGCAGGTTTAATTTTCGAACCTGTTGATATTCACGACCTGCCACGTATTCATTGAAACTGATTTTGAATGATTTTTTTTTGGCCGTAAGAGAGGTATTCCCTCTCAAGCGAAGGCCCACATTTTCCAATGTATCCCGCACCACCCCATCGTCAAACACAAATTTTGCATGGTAATAATAGTCGTTCACCAGGTTATCAAACATTTCCTGGAGGGAGTCAGCGGGCAATTCAATGAATATTTTTGAAACATGATTTTCATCAAAAAGCGAGGAAGACTGCGTTGCACCGTGCTGCAGCATTACTAAAAGCAGAAAAAGAAAAAATACGATATGTTTCATTGTGCAATAGTAACTGGTTCTTGGGTAAAAGAGCGGGATAAAATCAAATAAAGCCAGCAATAGCCCAGTTGTTCAATGAAAACACTCCCTTCGACAAGGATCACTTTACACCCTGACCTACATCATCATCAGTCTATTCCAACAGAGGCCATCTTGCGCCTGTTTTCAAGTAAATTCTTCCATTGGTGCCATGAAAATCATGCTTTTCTTAATACTGGTAAGTTTAACTGTTGCAGTAGGATTTCTACTTGCATACTTGTTTGCTGCCGGGGACGGACAGTTTGACGACGAGTACACCCCTGCCATTCGGATGTTATTTGACGACAATATTTCAGAAGAAAACAAACAAGACGAAGACGTAAACCCTTCTTTATGAGTAAGATTGAACAATTTCAATACGACAACAAAATAGTGCGTGCTTTTGGCATAGCCTCTTTTGTTTTTGGGATAGTTGGCATGCTGGTCGGAATTATCCTGGCATTTCAGCTCATTTATCCGGCCCTCAATTTCGGACCTTGGCTCACCTTTGGCCGGCTGCGTCCCCTACACACCAATGCAGTCATATTTGCCTTTGTGGGCAATGGCCTTTTCATGGGTATTTACTACTCACTACAACGTCTGCTCAAGGCACGCATGTGGAGTGATACGCTTTCATGGGTCCATTTTTGGGGTTGGCAGGTTGTTATTTTGTGTGCTGCTGTATCACTTCCGTTGGGTTTTACCACCAGTGGTGAATACTCAGAATTAATTTGGCCAATAGACGTTCTGATCGCGGTTGTATGGGTTATTTTTGGTGTCAACATGTTTGGGACCATCCTGACACGCCGTGAGAACCACCTATACGTAGCGATTTGGTTTTACATTGCCACGTGGGTTACCGTTGCCATATTACACATTGTGCGCAGTTTTGAGCTTCCGGTGACATGGACGGAGAGTTATCCGTTGTTTTCCGGGGTACAGGAGGCATTGGTACAGTGGTGGTACGGTCACAATGCCGTGGCTTTCTTTTTGACAACGCCCTACTTGGGTATGATGTACTATTTTCTACCCAAAGCTGCCAACCGGCCCGTGTACTCCTACAAGCTTTCGATTATCCACTTTTGGGCGTTGATATTCATCTATATTTGGGCTGGCCCGCACCACCTTTTGTATTCTGCTCTACCAGATTGGGTACAGTCGTTGGGAACCGTATTCAGCATTATGCTGATTGCTCCGTCTTGGGGCGGTATGCTCAATGGCCTGTTAACCCTTCGGGGTGCTTGGGATCGGGTCAGCAATGAACCGGTACTAAAATTCATGGTCGTAGCGGTCATTGCATACGGTATGGCCACCTTTGAAGGGCCCTTGTTGTCCATCAAATCCGTCAATGCGATCAGTCACTTTACCGACTGGACGATTGCGCACGTACACGTAGGCGCCTTGGGCTGGAATGGCTTTCTCACATTGGGAATCTTGTATTGGTTGTGGCCGCGTATGTACCGCACCACATTATACTCTACCAAACTAGCCAACGTTCACTTTTGGCTTGGTACATTGGGCATTATTTTTTACGCCGTACCGATGTATTGGGCCGGATGGACACAGGCGCTGATGTGGAAAGAATTCACACCGGAAGGAACCCTTGCTTGGGGTAATTTTTTAGATACGGTGACACAAATCATGCCGATGTACACCATCCGGGCATTTGGTGGAACATTCTTCTTTTTGGGTGGAATTCTCGCTGTCTATAATTTGGTTAAAACAGCGCAGCAAGGCAACTTCATGGCGAATGAATCGGCTGAATCACCTGCTCGTGAGCGCAGAGAACAGGCGCCCAATGAGTACTGGCACAAGTGGATAGAGGGTCGTCCGATGCAAATGCTGTTGTGGAGTACCCTCCTGATTGCTATTGGCGGCATTGTACAAATCCTTCCAATGGTTTTCATTGAAAATCAAGTCCCAAAAATTTCTACTGTCAAACCCTATACCCCCCTAGAACTTACCGGACGGGATTTATATATACGGGAAGGTTGTGTGGGTTGCCACTCTCAAATGATACGCCCTTTCCGCTCCGAAACAGAACGTTACGGAGAATACTCAAAGTCAGGAGAGTATATCTATGACCGACCATTCCTTTGGGGCAGCAAACGCACCGGGCCGGATTTGTGGCGGCAAGGTGGCAAATATCCCGACAGTTGGCACTATAACCACATGATAGACCCGACCAGTATGTCGCCAGGTTCCATTATGCCTGCATACCCACACTTGGTTGACGACGAACTTGATTTGACTGATTTGCCTGCCAAAATCACCGCTTTGCGCACTTTGGGTACGCCCTACGCCCGTGATTTTGAGCAATACGCCATCAGCAACGCACAGGAACAGGCAAAAAAAGTAGCGAAAAACTTAGCAGATCAAGGTGTTAAAGACTCCGGATTGGAAAGTAAGGAAATCGTAGCCATTATTGCTTACCTGCAAAGATTGGGTACAGACATTAAAGTTCAATCGAAACAATAAAACATAGGCGTGTTGGCTTGTACTCATAAAAAAGCCAACACGCCTTCCAATCTTTTAAAACAATGTATAAGTATCTACTTCAATCTGTCGAAGGCATTGAGTGGTTCGGCACAGTCACACTCCTTCTTTTTTTCGGCACATTTTGCGTAGCCGTTTTGCGTGCTTTTTTGACAAAAAAAAAGCAATCGCAATACATGGCAAACCTTCCGTTGGAAGACTAATTTTCTGAATTGTAAAAAAATAAAAAATATGAAAACGCGAAACCATAAACTCGTTTTCCTGATTCTCGCCGTGCTCAGTCAGACGGGTCAGGCGCAGACCCCCGCAGCAACAGGCAATACCGTGCCACCCGCTGCCAACGAAGTCGCCGACATCATGATGTGGGGAATAGGAATAATTGTATTGTTGATTCTCGCCATTGCGCTGTTCACGATGGCACGCGCCAACCGCTACCTATCCAACCGCGTGCTACAATTTGAAGCGGCCAAAAACGGCGTGGTCTTACCGGAAGAATCCGTAAGCGTAGTGGCACCTGAAGGGGATGATTTCTGGACTCGTATGCGCAAGCAATACTGGGAGGATGCCGTTCCCATAGAACGCGAAGGCGATATCACCTTGGGGCATGCCTATGATGGTATTCGGGAGCTTGACAACCAACTCCCCCCGTGGTGGATCAATATGTTTGCTATTACCGTTGTTTGGGCTGTTGGTTATATGTATTTCTACCATTGGAGCGGCAACAACTGGTCGTCCGGGGATGAATACAAAACTGAAATGGAGGTAGCCAAAAAAGAAGTGGCCATGGCATTGGTTGGAAAAGCCAACAGCGTGGATGAATCCAATGTTACCGCCTTAACAGATGCCGGATCCCTCGGGGAAGGCGAAATAATTTTCAAAAGTGTTTGCGCTGCCTGCCATGGTCAAAAAGGAGAGGGTTTGGTAGGGCCTAATTTTACGGATGCCTACTGGATCCATGGCGGCGGCATCAAAAACATATTTAGAACCGTCAAGTATGGCGTTCCGGATAAGGGTATGATCTCTTGGCAAGCACAACTGAAACCTGCCGACATGCAAAAAGTATCAAGTTATATCTTGTCCATGAACGGCACCAATCCCCCCAACCCAAAAGCACCCCAAGGTACCGTTTGGACTGATTCAACCGCTGTGCAAGCCACCGTTCCTGCAGCTCAATAAAACAATCCGGCCAAACAACAACAAAACCTGAATATCATTAAGTTGCTATGAAAAACGAAGTTGGGGGAACAGAAATAAATGATACCGAGGACTATCGTGATCACCTCGCCACGGTAGATCAGTCTGGCAATAGAATATGGCTGTACCCCAAGAAGCCCAAAGGTCGTTTTTACAACGCCCGCGGGTTGGTGAGTGCACTTTTTTTAACAGTATTTCTTACGTTGCCATTCATCAAGGTGGGTGGGGAGCAGTTGCTCTTGCTCAACGTATTGGAGCGAAAGTTTGTGCTGTTTGGGTTGCTGTTTACACCACAGGATTTCCACCTGTTTGTATTGGCCATGTTGACCTTCATCGTGTTTATCATCTTGTTTACAGTCGTGTTCGGAAGGCTATTTTGCGGTTGGGTTTGTCCACAGACGGTTTTTATGGAAATGTTTTTCAGAAAAATCGAATATTGGATCGAGGGGGATGCCGGTGAACAACGGAAGTTGGATCAAAGTCCTTGGACATGGAATAAAATCCGGAAAAAGGGAATAAAGCATGCG
>JBIPOY010000277.1:0-4854 GCA_044378705.1 Saprospiraceae bacterium | reverse complement strand
GAGGGTTTCCTGTACGTTGTGGTCAGTGATCAGAATTCCGATGTTTTTGGTGATTAATTTGGCTACGATGGATTGAATATCTTCTACTGCGATGGGATCAATGCCTGCGAAGGGTTCATCCAAAAGGATAAATTTAGGATCGGATGCCAAGGAACGTGCGATTTCTGTACGCCTGCGTTCACCGCCGGAAAGTGTGTCGCCCATTCCTTTTCTGACCCGGTTTAGGTTAAACTCTTCGAGCAGGGATTCAAGTTTTTCTGCCTGTTGTGCTGCGGTCAACTGGGTCATTTCCAAAACCAAGCGGATATTGTCTTCTACAGAAAGTTTGCGAAATACACTGGGTTCCTGTGGCAGATAGCCAATTCCTTTTTGCGCCCTTCGGTACATGGGCAAACTTGTAATATCTTCTTCATCCAGGTACACATTTCCTTGTGAGGGCTGAATAAACCCGACGGTCATATAGAACGAAGTAGTTTTGCCGGCGCCGTTGGGTCCCAACAAACCAACGATTTCACCCTGTTTCACTTCAAAGGAAACATCTTTCACCACTGTACGCCGCCCGTACGTTTTGAAGATATTTTTGGCACTCAACCTCATTGTATGTGTATGTTTAGGTACATTTCAAAGCACCATGGGGGTATTGCGATGGTGACCAGACAGTTTTTGGGGAGGGCACAGCCGGGATTCGCTCCGTGCGCAATCAGGAGGCATCTGCCGTCAAGAGTCTTTTGACGATATCCGAAATTGCGCGGCCATCGGCTTTCCCGGCCAGTTGTTTGTTCGCGGCGCCCATCACTTTTCCCATGTCTTTTGCAGAAGTGGCGCCTGTTTCAGTCACAATCTGTTGAATAATTGCTTCCAATTCTGGTCCTTCGAGCATGGCCGGGAGGTATCGTTTGATGACGTCAATTTCCTCACGTTCTTTTTCGGCCAACAGTGGACGATCATTTTTCAGATAAATATCCAGGGATTCCTGTCTGGTTTTGACAAGTTTTTGAAGCAGTTGCACCTCACGGGCTTCATCTATACCCACACCGGTTCCATCGGTTTTGATCAACAGTATGGCGCTCTTTATGGCACGTATTCCGCGCAATGAAACCTCATCTTTGGCTTTCATGGCCGTTACGAGGTCTTTGGTAATTTTTTCTTCCAGCGTCATGGGTATCTTTTTTACGAAATTAATATAAAACAGGTTGTAAGTGAGTTGGTTGCTTTTGAAGTAAAAAGTGGCCGATTTTTGATCCAGGGAACTTACCACCTAATTTTTCACCAAAGTTGCGATGAAAACGCAAGTATTAGCCGTAAAAAAGAGCCCATGTAGGCGTTAAAAAAGAGCAGCCGCCCGAAAGGCAATAAGCATTCCGGGCGGCTACAATATCTTAGTTTAACGCGCCTTTTTAATTAAGCATCTTCCTTGGTAGGGCTTTTGGGTTCTTCAACAGCCTCGGTGGCTACTTCGATTGCTTCAGAAATTACCTCGGCGGTTACCTCTGCGGTTGCTGCTGTTTCGACGTTCACAACTGGTTCCGAATTTTCAGTTGATTCAGCGGGGGTTTCCACAGGGGGCTCCGGTGAAGGTTCGGGGGTTTTGAACGATTCAATAACTTCTTCGGCTTTGTCCATGACTTTTTCGAAGGCTTCTTCGGCTTTATCGGCCATGATACCCGCCACTGCTTTGGCTTTTTCGACGACCCCTACTTTATTTTCGGTAGCATTGTCGTAGGCTTCTTCGGCCTTCTCGGCAACGACAGATGCGATAGCTTTGGCGGTATCGAGTGCATCCAAAAGGACATCACCGAGGACAGTAGCAGCAGCTTCGAACAGACCTTCCGTTTTCTCTTCAGATTTAACGGAAGTTTTTGTTTTAATTTCGGCTGCTATTTCAGATTTAACGGAAGCTTTAGCGGCCTCAATTTGTTGCCGTTCAGCCTCTTTTTCTGCTCTTTTGGCTTCTTTATTTTTTGCAACATTGGCTTGACGTTCTACATCTGCCATAGTGCGTTTCATTTCATCCAATTTTTCACGTTTGGATCCCAGCCGTTCTTCGATCATTTTGATCTTGGCCATTCGAATTTGCGATTCGAGTTGGCCTTCAGAGTTGTGGATTTTTTTGCGTTGGAATTCCAATTCTTCATCATCTCGGTTCACGCTGTCTGACATTCTTTTCACGGCATCTGCCAAGCCTACCAAACGGCGGTCGTGGCGTTCGGCGAGAGATCCATCGTTGGCGGAGGGGCCAAATTTGCGTTCTTTGGCTTTTTTAAAAGCTTCGTCGAGGCGATTCCAAATTTGGTTGCGGTGTTCATTGCTCATGCGCGCCTCTTTGTAGCGATGCTGCATCTGTTTGAGTTCATCGAACACACTGTTGAGGCGAGAGCCACCGGTGGCAATGCGTGCTTCGACATCATCCAGTGCCTTGTTGAATTCATCTGCTACGGTAGCCGAAGCGACCATGAACTCCCCTTGTACTTTTGTACGCATCTTTTTGAGGTCTTCAAAAAGGACGTTTATATTGTCGCGAAGATTGTCTGCGTGTTCGCGGAACAAATTGCGCTCTCTTGATTGACTTTGAACTTTATCCCAAAAAGATTTCAGGCCATCCCACAACTTGTTATCATAGGCGCTGAGTTGCTCCACTTTTTCCTTAAAATCTGCCAACTCCTGCTCGTACGCCTGGTGGAGTTTTGAAGAAAGGACGGCGAAATGCCATTCCGTTTGGGCCCGTTGGATGACATCTCCACGCTCCACGCGTAAATCGTCTGGAAGTAATCCTTCCGTGACACTCAACTCGCGTTCGGCGGAAGTATAACCTTCCGGGAAATCTACTTCCTTTCCATCCCGCCATTCATTCATCATTTTTGTGACAAATTCTTCTGTCGCGATGCTTTCCGAAAAGGTGAGAAGCATGACTTTGTTCGCTTTTACTTGAAGTTCTAAAGCGATAAGAACTTTTTCATTGGCTGCGTTGGTTCCCCAGACTACTATCTTGTTCTTCATTTCAAACTATTGACTGTTAATACTTTAAACCTTAAATACAACTTGTAATTGGCCTTAGAAAAGCCCAACGACAAACATTCTTGATAAAATTTCGCTGCAAAATTATACCTAAGTGATGGTTTTTTTACTTTTTTTGAGCTAAAATACCATTCGCGACAAGGAATTCTGCAATTTGGACAGCATTGGTGGCTGCGCCTTTTCTCAAATTGTCACTTACCACCCACATATTCAAGGTATTGGGTTGTGTCTCATCTCGGCGAATACGCCCTACAAAAACAGCATCTTTATCCTGTGCCATCAACGGCATTGGATACAGCAGATTTTTCGGGTCATCCACCACTTCTACGCCGGGTGCATTTGTCAACAATTGTCGCACTGCATCGAGGTCGAAATCTCGCTCAAACTCAACATTAATCGCTTCCGAGTGCCCACCGATGACTGGCACCCGCACGGTGGTTGCCGTTACCCGTATGCTGTCATCGCCCATGATTTTTTTTGTTTCATGGACCATTTTCATTTCTTCCTTGGTGTACCCGTTCTCAGTAAAGACATCAATTTGGGGAATCAAGTTCAAGTCAATAGGATAAGGATATGCGCGCACTCCGGACTTTCCGGCCCGCTCATCGATGAGTTGATGGACAGCCTTAACACCCGTTCCGGTTACGCTTTGGTAGGTACTCACCACAATGCGCTTGATCTGATATTGATCGTGGAGGGGCTTGAGAGCTACGACCATTTGAATGGTGGAGCAATTTGGATTGGCTATAATTTTATCCGCAGAGGTCAGCACTTCGGCGTTTACTTCCGGAACCACCAATTTCTTTTCCGGGTCCATTCGCCAAGCGGAAGAGTTGTCGATCACAACCGTGCCTTTTTCAGCAAAACGCGGCGCCCATTCTTTGGACACACTGCCCCCTGCTGAAAAAATAGCGATATCAGGCCTTGATTCAACAGCAGCCTCCATGCTGATGACGGCATAGTTTTGACCCTTAAACGACAAGAGATTCCCAACAGATCGCTCACTGGCGACTAGGTAAAGGGTTGAGATGGGGAAATTCCGCTCTTCGAGTACTTGTAACATCTTGGATCCTACAAGTCCGGTAGCGCCAACGACAGCAACTTTCATGCGTAATGATTGGGTCTAAATTCTAAGTAACTGGTTACAATTTTTCTGAATTAAAAGAAGTAACTACACAATTAAGCGCCACTGGCTCGAATTCCGGCAATTCTCCGATGCCAACTTTGATGAAATGGCAAAAGCCATTTGTCTGCCAAATCCTGTTTGGTTTGCACCAAGGTATTGACCATCAATGTAGTGCTATTGATGGTGTTATTTTGTACTTGAATGGATAGTTCCGATGCATTGGAAAACTTGAGAACACCTTCTGTTCCAACCCATACGAAACATTTTCTTTCAAAAAAATCAACGCGCATACTTGCACCAAGTTGTTCCAAAAAATGGACAGATTTGTCAATAGAGCAACCACTCGCGCCGGCTTTTGTTTCATCCACCATGAGAAAAATGAATTGACGATGAAAAACCTCCGCAACAGCCTTCAAAGCGAGATTGTGGGCTGTCCAACGGTGACAAAACAGATCCAATTCCCCTTGAATCGAAATGGCTTCCTCCTCTGTCAGGGCCCTGTCACAAACATACACCCAGAGACGGGAATCCGGAGAAAAATCCGAACGTTGGGCAAGTTGAGGCGTAAGTTGGGTTGTTGTCATGGTGAATGCGATGAAGAAATATTTGATTTGTTGACGTTCAGATTGCCTATTGGTGCCAATAGGAACGATCAAGCCAAGTTAGACAATATCATTTCCGACAAGTCGTACACCGGAACGTGCTCATTTTGT
>JBIPOY010000274.1:0-4871 GCA_044378705.1 Saprospiraceae bacterium | reverse complement strand
ACCCCTGAGCACCATGATGTCGATGAGGCTTTTCCCCGTGCCGTCTTGGTTGTTGACAAAGACGGCTTCTCGGATTTCCAGTCTGCTGCGAGCACCCGGGAAATCCAGTAGATCAGCGTTGTTTAGAAAGGCTTTCTGTTGGGCTAAAAGCGGGTTGATCCGGAAAATCAACTCGCCACACAAGGCACACAACGTACTTTTGTTGATGGTGCTTTCGGTTGGTTTTCCATCTTCATGGAAGAGGATGCGCACGGTTTCCACGTAATTTTCGCGGCTTACATCTTCATAAATCGGTCCGTTTTCAAGTTCACGCAAGCGGGCGACGTGCAGAATCGTTCCGTGTTCACGCAGGACAGATTTGAATTCCGCAAAAACCATTTCACAGAATTTCAATTGCACCAGCGAGGCAACGAGTTTGTTAAAAATATTGTTGAATGGCTGTAACCGGCCCCAAATAATTTGAAATATGCGATACCACTCTTCCGGTGGAACCTTGTGAATGAAAGCTGCCGTAGTAACCCAAAAATTGACGTCTTTGAAAATGTGCATACTGCTCTGAAAATATTGTTCCAGATAGTCCTGAATATCAAACACATCATCTTCTGTGAGGTACCTTTGTGCGGTATCCTTACCCTCATACGCATCGGCAATGGATTGTATTTCAAGGGCAAGCGTATCGATCCTTAGATGGACTTGGTGGTCGGCAATGTCATTGAAATAGCTGTCGCACAACAGTAGAATAACATCTTTGGCAGACAACAGCCGAATAGCGATGGGGAAATCGTCATGGGTAAAATGTTTATCCACTGAAAAGCGGGTTACGACACTGGTTGCCTCCGTTTGATCCCCTTTTGGGTTTATTTGTTCCAAGAAATCATAGGAAATATTGGAAGCCGGATCAGCGATTTCCAACTTTTGGTTGGAGAGGCTTAGCAGATTTTTAATGAGGTAAGATTTTCCTACCTGACTTTCGCCATAGAGTGCAGCAGCCGGTTTTTGGAGCAGAGAGAACCGAATTTTGGCAATATTTCGCCGTACTTTTTTCAAATCGTAGCACAAAGCGGATTGTTCTTCCGCTTTCAAATACTGCTTTACCCAATCAATAGAGGAATTGACTTCGCCGATCAGGGAAGCGGCCTGAACGGCAATTTGCTCAAGGTGGTGTTTTGGGATATTGTTCATAGGTCAATAGTATGGGTGGGGGTCAAATAGAGAAGGGGAGCAAGCATCAATCGCGAACGCGGAGTTGAAAGGCTCCTGTATCCAGCCAATAGCCGGTATCCTGCTGCAACGTTTGCACCTTAAGGCCCACCAAAGCAGTGGAGACATCATTTCTTTCCCGGTCTGTGATGGCATCGACCGACAATTTTTCCTTGTTGTCGCGGTATTCGCGGCTGATTTTAACGTGGAACGGCATTCTGTTTCTCAGTTGGTTTTTATACAACAGCATCTGGTCGGCGATTCCGTTGGCATCCAAGGCAGGGTCCTTGCGTTTTATTTGATCGGATATTTTCTTGGTATTAAAATCGAGGACATAAGCAGGCCTTCCCGGGTATTTATCCGCATTGAGTTGTTTGAAACCAAACATGGCAGGCAGGCTGTTGACAACCAGTTCACTGCGGTTTTCTTCCGGGGTAAGAAATAAGGATTCGATGTTTCGGGTACTGGAGTGATAGATACCGAAGTATTCGGCGGTGGAAACAATCTTGGTTTTTAGAAACTCTTGGTTGATTTTGAAACCTGACAGTTGATTGTTTCGCCCCCCCATAAAGGCGATAAGCGCTCCGACAGAAACAATGGTTTTTGGGTCTTTAAAATAACCACCATCGTCGGCAAAGGGATACCAGCGACCAACGCGATACTTATTCAAAGTAATAACACGGTCGGGCCTAACCGGAAAAAATTTCAAGCACAACTCTTCAATCCTTTCCAATGAAGTTGGTTTGCCTGCTAACAACACATAGTCACATCCATAGGCAAAAGCAAGGGTCGAGAGTTGCTTGATCAAGGGTTCAAAGGTGGCTTCGAGGATGGTATTCACCCTCCTCGTGGATAGTTTCCACTGAATATTTTCAAACGGAAACCCAAAATGCAGGTTGAAAAAATGGAGTAATTCCACATTGGGCTTCAATTCGGGAAACAACCTATCAAAACCGACCACTTCGTCCGGATGGTTGTTTCGGGCATGCTCCAGGTATCTCTTGGCGATGGGAATGAGCACTTGGACATTGAAGTTTTTCCGCATGATCCTATTCGCATAACTGATGTTGTTGCTATTGGATCCGAAAAAACTATTCAGTTTATCGAGGATGTGGAGCGCACCGACGGCGCGTCCGTGGTTTTCAATCACCCCCACACAGCCTGTATCGTCGGGGCTGGTTGCACGACCTTCCAAGATGATCTGTTGAATAATTTGTTGCAAAAAATCATCCCCGGCCAGGTTAAAACTTTCCCAGTAAAGCGGTTTTGGAGTCAACTCCGTCATATCCGGGCTGTAATTATATTGATACGCGCAGATCATGAGGTCGGTTGTACCGCCCCCAATGTCAATAGACCCGATGGTAATGGCATTTTTGTCGTATCCATCCAGATCTGCTCTTTTCTTGCCGTGTAAATGAAAGAAAACGTCGCTTTCGTTCAGGTATCGCTTTGATATTTCACCATACAGAAAAACCAATTGGCAACAGGTAGCCTCATCGTAAATCCAATCTTGTCTGCTGGAAAGGTCGGCCAAGTCTTTGGTGAGATCTTTTACCGAAGGAATCACCTCCACTTCTTTTACCAATTGAGACAAATCAACGGCAATTTCATAGGTGTTGTTTTTATACCTGTTCAACACCGCAATAGCCTCCTCCGCACATTGGCGGAGTGCCACCTGTTCACGTTGGATCATGGCGGTGGGACAGGTAATTAATAGCCTTCGCAGCCTTCTGGGGTGGTTAAGATGGCCGTGTTGAAAACGAAAATCATGGGCATTGATCTGACCCAGTGCTTGCGCCAAAATCTCCAAAAAAACGAAGGTCATCAAAGATTTTCTGGAGAATTGGCTCGTAGATCCAAAGTTGACATCCAGGGTAAACTTACCATCCGACTGGAATTGCTCCGAAATGCCTTTGAGATAAACCGGGGTTGTGTTCCGCTGTCCTTTGGTACGCGCAAACTCCCACTGTAAACCGTACTTCTCCTCATCCCAAAGGTATCTTTTTGGACTGGAATGGTATGAGGCTGACTCTACACCGCTGTTCACATCAATCAGCGCATCGTTGATCAGGTAACCGGCTTCTTCGCCAATTCTGAGGACACTGGGCCACTGAAATTTGCTGCTGTTGTAACCGATCTCACCAAAATTACATTTTGAAAAAACCAGTTGCATCGAAAATGGGTCGGAATAGTCTTTTTCCAGGTTCGTAAGATCCTGAATTTTTAATTTCTTGACGGCTGTGAAATCAAAGTTAGCATCCTTGGGGTTTTCAAACAGAATACCACAAGTATTGGCATTTCCGATGTCCAAGACTAAATCGACATCAATTCCGGCCGTTTTGTCCGTGTACAATTCAACTTCAGGAAATTTGTTGGGGATGGTAGCCAGGTACTTAATGAAGTAAATATAATGACCGATGTATTTTAACGACGGGAACTGGGTTGGAATACGTGTTTTTCCACCATGAAAAATGGATGCTATATATTCATCAACCCAGCCGCAATCTAAATTTGCGTCACAATAGTTAAGGATGAGATCTTCATTGCCACAGAGTTGGTAGTTATTATCGTTGGAATAATCTGACAACCGCGGGCTTTCCAGGTCGCCCGGATATTTTCCAAGTTGTGTGTCAAAGGATAGAATAACGTCATATTCTTTCAACTTACCTTTGTTTTCTGTCAACGGCTTTAGAAACACCCTTGCCCAGTTTGCAGGGCTGAACATACATCCGCCTGCATCATTTGTTTTCAAGTAAGGAATTGGTATCCATTTGTTTTCAAATTTTTCCAGTGCTGTTTCAATATTCCCGATGCTAAAAAATTCAGTGTCCTCGTCGAGTGCCGTAAGCCCTGCCGTTGAAACGCCATCTTTCAAGGTACCATCGTCATTCAGAAACCCTTCATCCAACAAGCTCTGCTTCCGAACCCAATAATCTTGTTCAGGAATGAACGTAGCCAACTCTAACGTGAGCTTGATATCATGGGTATTGAAAAACTCCCGAAAGCCAATCGCTTTTATCACCCGCTCATTGGGGTCAATGGTCATCTTGAACTTGTGAAACTGTATTCCTGAATTGGCTATTAGCGTTAGGTTCATAGGGGGGTGATTAAAATGACTCGAAAGGAAGTTGTCTGAGGACAAATCTCCTGCCAAGTTACACTTTTAGCGTACAGCATGTACGTTCCGACATCTGAGATTGACGCAAAGAGGAGGCTAAATCCAACGAAAAAGGAGTGTTTTACGGATCAAGCGAGCGTTTACATAACAAGCTGATTACAACACATATATGATTTATTTATAAAGTATGCCAAAAACAACCAACGGTCGTATACGCAAACCAACGGTCGTACAGACAAACCAACGGTAAAATATTATAATATTATATAATGTGATTGAAATTTTTTGGCGTTTTAAAAACCCCTCTATGATTGGGGTTTTTGGCGTAGATGGCCGTGGTTGGCATTTGCGATTTTGGAAGGGAAATTTTTTTTAATTTATTTTTCAAAATGGCGTTCGAAGGGGTTGGTTTGGAGCTGTGAAGTTAATTTTTCCGGCATCATCCACCGAACCGGTGCAGCGGCCGAAGTGTGGATGAGGTGGTGTTGGTCATAGAAAATTGGTAGCCTTGTTTTTGTAAAAGGAATGCTCACGTGGCACTGATCTCGGAAAA
>JBIPOY010000273.1:0-4877 GCA_044378705.1 Saprospiraceae bacterium | reverse complement strand
TTTTATCCGATTTGACTATAATGCCCAACTGATTGAAAGGGTTAAAAAGCTGATCGGGGTGCGATGGAGTCCCGATCAAAAATCTTGGTACGTTCGGGATACGGTATCTTTTCGCGAAAAATTTGGGCTACCCCCGAAGCCTGTTGTTGGAAAAACTGCTTTGCTACATCTTCGACCTGTGAATCAAGCCGCTCTCCTGCGCTTGGTCGAAACCTTACAACTCAAGTCATACAGTCCAAACACAATCAACTCCTATCGCAATGAGTTTGCGCAACTTTTGCGCGTCCTAAAAGATAAAAACGTGGACGATTTGGATGCTGAGCGGTTGCGGAGTTATTTTCTATACTGCACCAATCATCTTAAGCTGTCGGAGAATACGCTGCACAGTCGTATCAATGCCGTCAAATTTTACTTTGAGCAAGTGCTGAGGAGAGAAAAGTTCTTTTTTGAAATTCCCAGGCCCAAAAAACCATCCATTCTGCCCAAAGTCATTAATGGTCAGGATATCAAAAAGCTTTTTGAGGTAACGACGAACCTCAAGCACAATACCATGCTAAAACTTTGCTACGGAATGGGTTTGCGGGTGAGCGAAATTGTGAAGCTAAAAATTACCGACATTGACAGCAAGAACATGCAAGTATTTATAGAAAGAGCAAAGGGGAAAAAAGACCGTTATGCCAATCTTCCGGAAAGCATATTAGGACAATTGAGGGCTTACTTTTTGGAGTATAGGCCCACAAAATACTTGTTTGAGGGAGAATATGGTAATCAATATAGCATCCGAAGTGCCCAACAGGTATTTTCGAATGCCCTTCAAAAAGCAAAAATCAACAAAAAAACAGGCATACATGGTTTGCGACACAGTTTTGCAACGCACCTGCTAGAGGCCGGCACCGATATCAGTTTCATCCAGGAATTGCTTGGACACAATGATCTAAAGACCACTTTACGTTATACACATGTGAGCAAGCAGACGATTAAAAACATCCAGAGCCCCCTGGACAAACTCTAAAACAACCCATACCAAATGAAAGGATTAAACAAAATTATGCTGATCGGCAACCTGGGCAAAGACCCCAGGGCAAACGCATGAACGCGGATCCGGATAGGAATTATTATTCACGTGTTCAATCGGAGTATCTGTTCGCGATATGAATCAGTCCGATCAGCTTTCTTTCGTTTTCGTTTGACACTGATTTTTTCAGGATGCGTTTTAACCAAGTTATGAGCGATTCTCAATACTGTTCCAAAATTTGCAGCAGCGTTATCAACTCGTTTACGGCTGCTATCCTCACCCCAAAACACGTCTAGCATGTAGTGTAATTGGTTTTCAATGCCCCAATGCCCCCGTACATACGTTGCTATCTGATCTGCAGGGAGGCGCAGGCTACTGATGTAGTATCTTGTATCTTGCCCTACATAGCCGTTAGCCATTACGACGCGCTGGCTTTGTATTTGGATGATTGTATTCAGACCTGCCCAATCGTGCTTTGGTACCCATTCAGGCAGCAATTCGGCGCTTAATACCCTGCAAATACGTTCTTCGATACGCCCGTGATCAACGGTGCTTTCTTTGGAGAATTGGTCGCCCGCACAGTGTTCCGCATACGACTTGAAAGCATCTTCTACACCTGAAGCCAACGTCGGCTGATTATCTTTCACGCCAATCACATAGTTTGCATCGCAGGTCACAATTGTTTTGACAATTTCTTTTTGACATCCAATGGCATCTATACTTACAACACACCCTTCCAAATCTAAGTCCTTCAAAATCAATGGAATTGCTTTGATTTCGTTGGTCTTTTCTGCCACTTGGCGGATACTTAGGCACAGCGACAAATCACTACACCATGCCTCCACTAAATGTACAGCGGACTTGCCGCCATCTATATGTGCTGTGTGTTGTTCTAGTTTCGAAGCACTGCTGCGCAGTTTCTTGCCATCTATGCTGATCAGTGTGCCCTCTGGTAATTTGATGTTTCTGTTTACCCAAGTGACAAACATCTGCTCGAATGCGATAGGGTCAATCAATGACATAACCCGGTTTAAAGTGTCATGCGATGGAATGCCATTTAGATAGGGGCGATAGAGCCGCAACCATTCCAATTTGTCTTCTCCAAAGTCAACTATCTCATCCCATTCTGAACACGTACTCACTACAGCACTGATCGTTAAAAATAAAATCTCGTCCAATGGATACGCTATTTTACCGCTCTGACGGAGCTCCGGCACCTCATTCAAGTGATCTAAAAGACCGCCTAACAAATTTACTATCTCTGCTATCTCGTTTTTCCAACAAACGTATGGAGTTTATTCCAGATCACTGCCCTATATTCATGCGTCTGCCCTGGGGGGGGACGCATGGAAGTGGGGATTTTTGCGTCCAAAATACAAACTTCTCCTCCATTTTTCTCTTTCCAAAATTTCAAAGAACTAAACCAGGTTTTTTGCCGTAAAAATGTGTGTCTTTCTAAAATTATAGCAAAATATATTTGAATTTTTCAAAATTTGTTGTATATTTGTTACAGATTTCAAAATTTTGAATGAATTTTGAATTCGAAAACCCAAATGTACACAATCTACTGAAAACCAATTTTATATGAATGAACTAAAGCCAATTACGGGCTCAATGAATAATTTTTCAACCTTCAGTACCGGGCTCTTTGCATCTTTTTTAATGTACGGAGCATCAATTTTTGCACAGGGGTCGCTTGTTCAATTTACAACTTCTGGTATGGGCAACCTATCTACAATTGAGCAGCAGAAATTTCTAAATTTTCAACAAGACACTTTTAGTCAGGCAGTTTATCTCATCCGACTCAAGAATCCTCTTACTAACGTCTTAAATGGTGTAATTACAATGAACATACCCCTGCTAGGGAGTGATTCCGTTGTTATTGCGGAATTAGAAGAGGTAGAATACAGCGACACATCTAAATATAAAATGTCTCTTACCCTTCGAAGCCATCCTGGATATATGAACGTGATTCAAACAGCATCCGGAGTACGATCAGCCTTTATTCAAACGGGAAGTCGGTTCTTTAATATAATGCCGATAGGAAGTGGATACTCGGTTTTACAGGAAGTAAATACTACTGCAGGAGGTTATGGAGGGTGCTCCGTATATTATATGCCAGGTGAACCCGATGAGGAAGTTCTATATCCATGTGAAGAAGAAAATAATACTTGCGAAGCGGTAATTGATATACTTGTTTGGGTCGGTCAGGATGCGTATCCATGGTTCCAATCCAATGATCCCACGTTTTCTACTATTTCTCTAGGTGTTGAACAAGCTATAAATACTGCCATAGCAAATAGTGATATTCCCAATAAAAAGGTCCGGATAGTTAAAATACTGGACAATTTAAATTTTAACTATGGTTTAATTACAAATAATTGCAATGAATTACTTAATGCAATAAGAATGCAAGCTACTAACCAGCGCGAAAAATTTCGAGCTGATCTAACTCTTTTTATTACGGCGAAAGACATGTCCTGCGGGGCAGGTGCCGCAGGAGTACTGAATACATGCAGTGGTTCTGCTCAGGCATACTACGCTTTTATTGAGCGAAAATATCTTACTAATCCTAGATGGGTGGCAGCCCATGAAATCGGACATCTTTTCAGTATGCATCATGATATTGGACAAGATATTTGCCCACATGACGCTTTATCGGATAATGCATGCGGACATGGTTGGATTACAGGAGGGCAAATTACTCAAAATACTTTAATGCAGACCATCCCTATTCCGGAAGATGGAAATGTTCGAATATTACATTATTCCAATCCCGAAGTATTTTATAATGGATCTGCTACAGGTACTCCAACAGCCTACAACGCAAAAATTCTACGTAACAAGGGTTGTACTGTAGAAAATTATATTGAAACGCGTACGTGGGATGTTTGGCCTTTGATGTCTCCAATTGATTGTCCCGAACCCGTGCCAATCCAACTGACCGCTGTTGTTGAACAACCTAATATCCCCGGTGTGATTATACCGGTTGTTCCGGCGGCTATTCCTACGTCGGGGACACCTCCATACACATTTGAATGGCGTTGGAGTTATTCGCCAATATTTAACCCGGGAACTCTTATAGGAACTGGAAATCCACAACCCTTTCATCCATCATACAACCCACTGACAAATGCTGTTTTTATTCAGTTAAAGGCAATGTCGGGGGATAATAAAGTGCTGTTTCGGATAAAGAAACGAACGTATATACACTGTCGTGAATCTTCTCAGGTTAATAGCCAAATCTTGTCCGAATCTAAGATAGAAGTGTTCCCCAACCCAACCGATGGCAATTTAAATATCAAGCTTCCTAGTGGTGCGTCTATTAATAATTGGAGTACCCAAATTCTTGATCAACTTGGGGTACAAAGGTTGGCAAAACAAAATCAATCGGAATCGGGGCAGATTAAAATTGAAACAGGATTTCTTTCGCCCGGAGTTTACATTTGTAGATTGCGGTATGATAACGAACAGGTTTCTTTTAAATTCTTGAAACTATAATTGTTTTGGCATCTAAATAATTAAGTATGAAATATTTTTTGTCATTGTTAATCATGGCATGGACTTTTGTGGCTTGCAAGCATGATGCCATAGTAGTCATTCCCGGAACCCCGATTAAACTTGTACCTAATGAATACACGCCTGGACTTCGTGAATTTGGATGGGCCAGTGCTATAAAATTGGACTCTATTGACTGGCAAGCCTCCGCGAAGGGAGGATACTTTACTTCGAGTCTAACAGGAAAAAAATATGTTTTTTGTGATTTCACAACTCATAGTGCTGGGTCAAATTTCTTGCGAGAAGATATTTTTATCCAATTGATTCCTCTTGGATGTGGCACATATCGTATTAATAGCGAAAC
>JBIPOY010000030.1:0-14098 GCA_044378705.1 Saprospiraceae bacterium | reverse complement strand
CAAGTCGATACAGATCTAAGTGGTGGAATAGAGCCGCCGACCCATTACGGTCCGTATAGCTGTACTCATTGACCAATGAATACGTAGGACTCGTGGTGTTTTCCAAAACGCCCAGTTCTGCGCAAAATGCCTTTACAAATGTTGTTTTACCGGCGCCCATTTCGCCGTAAAGCGCCACTTTACGACGACCGGCAAGGCCCTCCAGTACGCTGTGCATCAAAAGGGGCAAGGTGTCGGGATCAGTTACAATTAATTCCATGGTTGCAAAAGTAACAACCAATTTCCAGCAATAAAACCCGAATTTTGCACTTATTTTTATCCCTCATTCAAATCTTATCCTTTGCCCTACACCATTTCTGATATTCAGCACATTCTTTCAGCCGCTTGGCTACAATGCACCGACCCCGATGCCCGTGTCGAGTCGTTGCTCATTGATAGCCGGCAAATAGCGGCACCCGCGATTTCTCTTTTTTTTGCCCTACCAGGCAATCGCCACGATGGCCATCGGTTTCTATCAGATTTACACGAATTTGGCGTTCGGAATTTTATCGTGAGCCGGCAGGTGGAGATCGCTTCACTGCCCGCAACCAACATCCTGCTGGTGGAAAATACGCTCCACGCACTCCAGTCGCTGGCAGCTTTTCACCGGGCAAGGTTCAATATTCCTGTCATCGGCATCACGGGTAGCAATGGCAAAACAGTCGTGAAAGAATGGTTGTGGCAACTGCTCTCTCCCGATTTCAATATTGTTCGTAGCCCGAAAAGTTACAACTCCCAAGTGGGTGTCCCCCTCTCGGTATGGCAAATGAACGAGCACCATACACTCGCTATTTTTGAAGCCGGCATTTCCCAACCGGGTGAAATGGAGCAGCTGGCAAAAATTATTCGTCCTACCATCGGTATTTTAACCAACCTCGGGCCGGCACACCAAGAGGGATTCTCCTCTGATGCAGAAAAATTATCTGAGAAAATGCGCCTGTTCGAAGGGGCAGAGTGGCTCGTTTGCCCTGAAAACATCACTCCCGAGCATTTTACAGGGCGCATCATACACCCGGCAGCTGCCATTGAACACACCACACCCTTACTGCACCATACCAGCGCACTTTGGGGCGCAAAAAATACCCTGATCTGTCAATCTGTTCTCCAAATACTCGGCTTTGCAGAAACCAGTATCGCAGAGCGTTTGCGCCGCCTCGAACCTGTTGAAATGCGGCTCGAACTGAAAGCCGGTATTCAACACTGTACGCTTGTCAATGACTTCTACAACAATGATCTAGCATCCCTGCGCATTGCCTTACAATTTGCCCGACAACAAGCACGCAATGGCCGATTAACCTTGGTACTATCGGATATTTTACAAAGCGGACTTCCCGCTAAATTACTTTGGGCCCACGTGGCCGAAGCTGTCAAAGAACAGCACGTGAGCAGAATCATTGGTATTGGCGATCACATAGCCGCCATTCAGGCGCTCCTCCCAATAAATGTGGATGCATCGTTTTTTACCTCTACTGAAAATTTTTTACAACAACTTGAAAACGCTGACTTCCACGACGAAACGATTCTCCTCAAAGGTGCCAGAGTCTTTGAGTTTGAACGCATTGCACAGCGACTGGAGCGGAAGTCTCACAAAACCGTCTTGGAAGTAAATCTCTCCGCTTTGGTCCATAACCTGAATGAGTACAACAAACTACTCAAAACCGGCACCAAAACCATGGCTATGGTGAAAGCCGCCGGATACGGTTCCGGATCGGCGGAGGTGGCCAAACTCCTAGAATTCCACCGGGTAGATTACCTCGGGGTCGCTTACGCAGATGAAGGCATCGAATTGCGCCACGCGGGTATTCGACTTCCCATTTTGGTGCTCAACCCGGAACGAGCAAGTTTTGATGCTCTTTACCGATATCGTCTAGAGCCGGAAGTGTACTGCCCTTCTTTGCTAGACGAACTTATTCTCTATGCCGGAAAAAACAAATATATACCCATTCACCTAAAAATCGACACCGGTATGCACCGACTGGGTTTTGAAACAAAAGATATTCAAGCCCTTTGTAATACGTTAAATACATACACCAATCTCCACGTTCAAACTATTTTCTCACACCTCTCTGCCAGTGACACTACCCTACACGATACATTCACCCACCAACAAGCAACTCTTTTTGCTGATATCTGCGACAAAATTTCCTCGGCCATTGGATATGCGCCCGTCCGGCACATCTGTAACACCAGTGCCATCGAGCGCTTTCCGGAATACCACTTCGAAATGGTTCGTTTGGGCATCGGCCTCTATGGGGTTGGTAGCCCTGTACTGCAAAATCAACTGCGCACCGTAAATGTGCTGAAAGCCACCATCAGCCAGATAAAAGAGGTATTCCCAGGCGATTCTATCGGATATAACCGCAACAGTGGTATCATCGACCAGCCCATGCGCATCGCCACGATCAGTATCGGCTATGCCGATGGACTGCTGCGGTTGGCTGGCGGAGGTAGATATTCCGTGCTCTTACGCGGTCAAAAAGCCCCAACCGTCGGTAATATCTGTATGGATATGACCATGATAGACGTCACCAAAATCCCCGCAGCGCGCGAAGGGGATGAGGTCATTGTTTTCGGCGCCAATCCTTCGGTACAAACATTGGCCCATTGCCTCCAAACAATTCCCTACGAAGTATTTACCAACGTAGCCGATCGCGTTAAACGAGTGTACTGGTATGAATAGACTGTTATGGGGCGATCACCTGTTACTTTTTTTAGTCGGATAACACTTTGCTTGTTTCTGTATTTATATATTTATTATTTGGTGAATTTGTTAAATACTCCCATTTACAGTCTAAATACACCACAATACGAGAACTTTATGGTTTCAAATCCGCTTTATTATCCAAAATGTATTCTCTAACCTCATCTTTTAATATTTAATTTTAATGTATCATGAAAAGAGTACTCCCCATTGTATTGACTTTCCTTTGTTTCAAAGCGGTTTATGCGCAACATGGCAAACCAATACCCACCTTCAAAAGCCAACAACCTTCACCATCGCTTGGCATTCACTGGCCGGAAAAAAGTAACATACCGCCCGCAGAAAACCCTTTCAACATTCAAAACTCAGATCGAAAACCCTTGCCCATCTTGTCTCCAAGATCAGGCACCAACGCCGGTTCCGTCAAGATGACTTTGGGCGAAAATGGTCTCCCCATTCTGATGGAAGGTAAAACCGCCGCTTCTGAAATCAACCTCGAAAACCGTCCCATCGCCGAACGTGCCCTCGAGTACCTCACCAGCCTACAAATACCGGGATTGGAAACACCAACCCGCGAATTTGTTGTAACCACCGTCCAAACCGATGAACAAGGTAATTACCACATCAGAATGGAGCAGCAGTTTCAAGCAATTCCGGTCTGGGGGGGTGAACTGATCGCGCACTCCAACAACGGCGCCTTCGAACGCGTCAATGGCCGTTATTTCCCAACACCAAAACTGCTCGCAACATCCGCCACTTTGGAGGAATCTGACGCCATTAACAGGGTGAAAAACAGCATCGGTAGCGACAAAATTAAAACGAGCTGGTCAGCCTCAGATCTCAAACTCATCGATGGTCAGCCTTTCTCTGCCAACCTGTTTATCTACCACCGAAACAACACGCTGGATGGCGAATGTTTGGCTTGGCGCGTCATCGCTCACCCGAATATTCTCAGCCGACTGGTTTTTTTCGTAGATGCCTCGTCGGGTGAAATACTTGATTCCTATGACAATACCTGTAATTTTGTCGGTCATCACCATGCCGCCTGCACAGGTACTGCGACACAAGATCCCGGCACGGGTATCTCCCTTCATCCGTCGGAAATGTTAAACGGGCCGGTTACCATTCAAGGACAAGATCTGCTGAATATTAACCGAACGTTTACCAATGGCGGCTGGCAATTCGGCACGCAAGTAGTCCTGGAAGATGCCAGTAAATCTATGTTCAACGCAGGGACTTCCAATATGCCCAGCGACCCCGTCGGCGCCATCTTGACCATAGATGGATTAAATACATCCCCGGAAAACCAAACGTTTGATTACGATTTCATTGCATCCAACTCTACTACCTTCACAAATCTAAAAGCGGGTATCAGTGCGCATTACAACGCAGGCCTCAGTTTTGATTACTTCAAAACGAAATTCAATCGCAACTCAATCGATGGCGTGGGTGGAAATATTGTCTCTTTCGTGAATATCTCAGAAGGAAACGGTACCTCCATGGAAAATGCTTTCTGGAACGGCGCCGCTATGTGGTATGGAAATGGCGGTACCATTTTTAATCCACTCGCACGCGGACTTGACGTAGGAGGGCATGAAATGACGCACGGCGTGGTGGAAAAAACAGCCAACTTGGTTTACCAAGGTGAAAGCGGGGCCCTCAATGAGTCGTTTGCAGATGTTTTCGGCGCAATGATCGACAGCGACGACTGGAAAATTGGCGAGGATGTGGTGAAGGCGGGCGTAACGCCCAACGGTTGCCTACGCGACCTCTCCAACCCACACAATGGAGCCTCCTCCGGTAGCAACTGGTGGCAACCCAACCATACCAACGAACAATATGCCGGCTCAAACGACAATGGTGGCGTTCACATCAACAGCGGTATCCCCAACCACGCTTTTTACCTCTTCGCCAACAATGCTGCCGTGGGTAAAACAAAAGCAGAACAGGTGTACTACAAAGCCCTGCGCGACTACCTGACCAAAAGCAGTAAATTTGTCGACTGCCGAATCGCAGTTATCCAAGCAGCAACTGACCTCTATGGATCATCGGTGGCCAATCTCGCTGCCAATGCTTTTTCCGCCGTCGGTATTGGGGGCAATACGCCCAGCGGAAACTACCAAGATCAATTGACCCCAAATCCGGGAACTGACTATGTGCTTTGTGTTTCCAATAACCTCCAAAATTTGGACCTCGCCACCGGAACTGGAACGGTGCTTGGTACTGTGTACAACCAAGGTGTTCAAAGCCGCCCCAGTATCATTGACAATGGCCTTGATCTGGTTTTCGTAAACGAAGCAAACAATATCATTGGCATTTCATTCGATTATTCAACCAATCCTATCACTTTTTCCACCTTTACCTTGAGTACAACGGCCGAATGGCGCCAAGCCGTTATTTCTAAAAACGGAAGGTTTGTAGCAGCATTGACGACCTCAAAAGAACCGGTTATTCATATTTTCGACCTGATCACAGATGAGTCACGGGCGTATAATTTGTATAACCCTACCTATTCAGAGGGTCAAATTACCGGCGATGTACAATATGCCGATGTACTTGAGTTCGATTACTCCGGCGAAAACCTGATGTATGACTCCTACAACGAAATCAGCAACAACCAAGGCGAAGCAATTGGATACTGGGATATTGGCTTCCTGCAATTCAGAAAAAACGGCCAGTTTACACCTCAAAATAGCGCCTTTATTTCCAAATTGTTCTCCGGTATCCCCGAAAAAACAAGTATCGGAAATCCTGCCTTCGCTAAAAATTCACCCTTTATCATCGCCTTCGATTACATAGATGAATCTGGTACTACCCCTTCTTACGATGTGTACGGCGCCAACAGTGAAACAGGCGACTACGATATTCTTGTGGCCGACAACGGTACACTCGGCTGGCCAAGTTACAACAGAATCGACAGCAAACTGATGTACGAAACCAACCCTTCCCAAGGCACCTACAACTTGCGCTTACAGGGTTTGGCTTCCAATAAAATTCAACCATCCGGCAACAGCACCGCGTTTATCAGCAACCACTCCTGGGGAGCGTGGTACGGCAACGGAAGTCGCAGTCTTGCAGTAGACACGAAAGAGCCTGTCTCACCACCGCTCAAAATCAAAGCGACCCCCAATCCAGTACAAACTGACGCACAAATATCGCTTTATTCCACGCAGACTACCGAAGCCGTGATTACCGTGGACAATATCTATGGACAAACATGGATGACGCGATCCGTCAAGCTTCAGGAAGGAGAAAATACCCTAGAGATGGATATGAGTACGCTGCCAGCGGGTACGTATATCGTGCGTATAGCCTCCGGTACTGTTGGAGCGGTGGTCAAAATAATAAAGGCGTAAAGTAACTACTACACAAACACATACAAAAAAGAGGCGATGCCGCACATGCGGCATCGCCTCTACTATTTACGACATATAAAATTTATGCCGTCTGTTCTTCGTTGTTTTCAGTTGATTCAGGAGCAACTTCAGCCGTAGCGTCAACAGCCTCTGTGGACTCATCCACAACGATAGGAGCCTCAACAGATTCTTCCGCTACACCGGTTGCTTTTTTAGCACTTCCACGACGGGTTTTCTTGGCTGTTTTTACTTTTCCTGCATTTGGGTTGTAAGATTCGTTGAAATCTACAAACTCAATCATGGCAGTTTCCGCACCGTCACCACGACGGAAGCCCAGCTTAATGACGCGTACATAACCACCTGGACGCTCCCCAATCTTTTCAGCGATTGCGCCGAAAAGTTCTTTGATGGCTTCCTTGTTTTGTAGGTAGGAAAATACAATACGACGTTGGTGGGTAGTGTTGTCTTTTGCCTTGGTTACCAGAGGCTCCAAGTACACACGCAGTGCTTTTGCTTTTGCCAGGGTGGTGGTGATACGCTTGTGCTCGATGAGCGCAATGGCCAAATTCGCCAAAAGGGCGCGGCGGTGGGACGCTGTGCGTCCTAGGTTGTTTACTTTGTCTCCGTGTCTCATAGAACGGTTACCTGTTTTGCAGGTGGTAGCACCGGGGCTGGAAAACACATGAAAAGTATAGGAAAAAAAGTAAAAAAAACATCCTAAACTTAACACCGCAATCCGCTCGACAGTTACCACACTTGGTTAGTGATAAAAAAATAGTGTAGAGTATAATACATCCGTAATACACCCTACACTACCGAACCCAAGAAGATACTAATCTTCCTCAAGTTTATATTTTGCGAGGTCCATGCCAAACGTCAGGTTCTTCTCTTGCAAGAGCTCTTCGATTTCTACCAGAGATTTCTTACCGAAGTTGCGGAACTTGAGGAGTTCATGGGTGTCATAGCGGACCAATTCAGCGAGCGTATTGATTTTTGCTGCTTTGAGGCAATTGTAGGCACGCACACTGAGGTCAAGATCTTCCAAAGAAGTTTTCAGCAGTTTGCGCATGTGTAGGATATGCTCATCAACCACACTTTCTTCGCGGCTGGTGGGCGTATCAAAGGTAATGTTCTCATCAGTGATGAGCATCAAGTGTTGAATCAGGATACGGCTTGCTTCGCGAATGGCATCTTCAGGGTGTATGGTACCATCCGTTTTTATATCAATGATCAGGCGTTCGTAGTCAGTGCGTTGACCAACACGAGTATTGTCAACTTTATACGAGACATTTTTGATCGGTGTATAGATAGCATCGATCGGAATAACGCCTATAGCAAGATCTTTGGGTGCACCATCATCAGCAGGCTGATAACCACGGCCTTTGGTAATGGTAAGCTCCAATTCTAAGGTAACCGTAGGCTCCATGCGACAAAGGAGAAGATCTGGGTTCATTATTTTGAACACATTGGTAAACTCTTCTATATCGCCGGCACGAAAATCTTCTTTACCACTGATGGTCAGATAAATTTTCTCTTGTGAGCTTTTGTCATCTTGAACCACAGGTTTGATGCGAACCTGCTTGAGGTTGAGAACAATATCCACCACGTCTTCAACAACGCCACGAATCGTCGCAAACTCGTGGTCAACACCGCCAATGCGAACAGCACTGATGGCATAACCTTCGAGAGAGGAGAGTAGTACGCGTCGAAGCGAGTTACCAACCGTTTGGCCAAAACCAGGCTCAAGCGGTTTAAACTCGAATGTGCCCTCAAACTCGGTTGCTTTTTGCAGGAGTATTTTGTCGGGCTTTTGAAAATTGAGAATGCTCATATGTGGAACGCTCCGGGAGTGATTGGTGGGAAAAACTGGTTTGATTTGTCTGGGCGGGGAATGGAGGGAAATAGTTACAGCGATATTGAACCGCTTTAAACGCGAAAATGGTTGGCGTTCTCATTGAACGCCAACCGTCTCGCCTAACTCGGATTTTATTTAGAATACAACTCTACAATAAGTTGCTCGTTAATTCTCTCCGGAATCTGATCGCGTTGTGGATAAGCGAGGAAAACACCCTGCATTTTGTCAGGGTTCCATTCCAGCCAGCCAAACTGACGAATATTGTTGGTTTTAGCACCCACTTGGATAGTAACGATTTCCATGCTGCGGGATTTTCCGCGGACAGAAACAACATCACCTGGTTTAAGTGAATACGAAGGGATATTGACCACTTTGCCATTGACCGTAACGTGACGGTGACCGACCAATTGGCGGGCTCCACGACGCGTAGGAGCGATTCCCAAACGATACACCGTGTTGTCTAGACGTGCTTCCAACAACTGGAGCAAGACTTCACCGGTAACACCATGACGGCGGGTTGCGCTGACAAAAGTTTTGCGGAACTGACGCTCCAATACACCGTAGGTGTACTTAGCTTTCTGCTTCTCCGTGAGTTGCAGAGAGTAGTTGGAGGCCTGTTTTTTCTTACGCGTCTGACCGTGTTGGCCGGGCGGGTATTTGCGACGCTCAAATGATTTGTCGAAACCGAAGATCGGATCGCCGAACGAGCGAGCTTTTTTGGTAGTTGGACCTGTATAACGAGCCATTATTTTAATGTGCTAATTTGCGAAAGAAATCAATAAAAAGACTGCACCAAAAACTTACACGCGACGACGCTTTGGAGGGCGGCACCCGTTGTGAGGCATGGGCGTCACATCATTGATGACGGTTACTTTGATACCGGATTGGTCAACAGCGCGAATAGCAGCCTCACGACCAGAACCAGGGCCTTTCACAAAAACTTCTGCTGAACGCATGCCTGCATCAAAAGCAGTCTTAGCGGCGCTGTTGGCAGCCACTTGTGCAGCATAAGGGGTGTTCTTTTTAGAACCACGGAAACCAGCCTTACCAGCCGATGCCCATGAAATCACTTCACCCTGTTTGTTTGTGATAGAAATGATGAGATTGTTGAAACTTGCCTGGATGAATACAATACCATCCGGGGTGATTTTCACCTTGCGTTTAACAACCTTTTTTGCAGCTCCTTTTGCCATTATTTTTGAATTTGATAATGGAATAATTTGTTCGTGACATCAGTACTAAACAACAGGCCACGCGCCAACCATTCGCATTAATCTATTACTTGGTTACTTTTTTCTTGTTTGCAACGGTCTTACGCTTGCCTTTACGAGTACGAGCGTTTGTTCGGGTGCGTTGTCCTCGCAAAGGAAGGCCTTTACGGTGACGAAGACCACGGTAACAACCAATGTCCATCAGACGTTTGATATTCAACTGAACTTCAGAACGAAGCTGACCCTCTGTTTTGTATTCATCTGCGATGATACGAGAGATGATCTTAATGTTCTCATCGGTCCAGTTTTCCACCTTAGTATTCTCATCGATCCCGGCTTTTTCCAAAATAGCCTCGGCAGTGGAAGCACCAACACCGTAGATGTAAGTCAAACTGATAACCCCTCTTTTGTTACGGGGCAAATCCACACCAGCAATACGTGCCATATTAACGTTGATTTGAGTATTCGTTGATTTGAGTATTCGTTGATAAGCAGGCTTTTAAACCCCATTAACCTAGCAACAATCAACCGTCATTTATCCCTGACGTTGTTTAAATTTTGGGTTCTTCTTGTTGATCACATATATTTTGCCTTTACGACGAACTATTTTGCAATCGACAGAACGCTTTTTGACAGACGGTTTGACTTTCATATCATCGAGTGTTTTTCAATTTCAAGTATTCTATTTGTAGCGATAGATGATTCTTCCACGCGTTAAATCGTAGGGAGACATTTCTATAGAAACCTTATCTCCTGGAAGTATTCGGATATAGTGCATCCGCATCTTTCCCGAGATGGTCGCCAATATAACATGCCCATTCTCCAATTGTACTTTGAAGTTTGCATTGGAGAGCGCCTCTGAAACAACGCCATCTTGTTTGATCAAATCCTCTTTCGCCATAAAAAAGCCCTATTTGAATTTTGGGCTGCAAATGTCTAACTTTTGGGCAACACTTCCTGCAAATCCGCATTATTTTTTATTGCGTCTAGCAAAAAGGAATGGTCCGACAGAATATCTGCTTTGCCTTTTTTGACCACTACTGAGTGTTCGTAATGTGCACTGGGCTTCCGATCCTTGGTATGAATCGTCCAACCATCGCTATCTTGATAAACTTCTTTTACACCCATATTGACCATCGGCTCGATGGCAATGACCAATCCTTCCGTCATCAAGTAACCTTTTCCTCGTCTACCATAGTTGGGTACTTCCGGCTCCTCATGAAGAGAACGACCAATACCATGCCCAACCAAATCTCTCACAACACCATATTTGTGTTGCCGTTCACAATAATCTTGAATGGCAAAAGATATGTCGCCAATTCGATTCCCATGCACAGCTTGTTCAATTCCAAGATACAAAGATGCATACGTTGTTCTCAAAAGATCAAGTATATCTTCACCAACTTCTGAAAAGGCAAAAGTATAAGCTGCATCTCCAAAAAAACCTCCCATTTCAACCCCACAATCTACTGAAACGATGTCTGTTTCCTTGAAAGCCCGCTTCCCAGGAATACCATGCACCACAATATCATTATACGAAACACAAAGCGTAGAAGGAAAACCATGATAACCCTTAAATGCAGGCTTCCCACCATGGTCCAATATAAACGTCTCAGCAGCCTTGTCAATGATCTCTCCCGTCACTCCAGGTTTTAACAACCCTCCAACATGTGCCAAGGTTTTTGAAACCAACAAATTGGCGTTTCGCATCAATTCAATCTCACCTGCGGTTTTGTGAAATATCCGCTTTCCCTGATGGTCACTTGATAATAGGCCCATACTTTGTTAATTATTTAAAACTGACATCATTAATGCCAACTTCAAATGTATATTATTGGGGTTGACCAACCTGAACACCCGACGTAGAACGACCTTGAATGCGACCAGATTTAATCAAACCATCGTACTTCTGTGTCAACAAGTAACTTTCAATAACCTGTAAAGTATCCAAAGCTACCCCAACCATGATCAGCAAAGTAGTACCTCCAAAGAATAAAGCAAACTGCTGGTTTATACCAATGGTTGCAGCAATAGAGGGCAAAATACCCAACAGACCGAGAAAAATAGCGCCAGGAAGGGTGATGCGTGTCATGATATTATCAATGTAATCTGACGTAGCTTCTCCCGGTTTGACACCTGGTACAAAAGCATTGTTGCGCTTTAAATACTCAGAGTAGCTGGTCGGACTAATCATAAGAGCCGTATAAACATACGTGAACACTACAATCAGCGTAAAGAAAAGCGCATTATATCCCAAAGAATAAATGTCACTGAACATATGGATTCTACCCGTTTCGAGCTGAGAGCCTGACAAATACTGCAGGGCAGTAGCGGGCAAGAACATCAATGCCTGGGCAAAAATGATCGGCATTACACCAGCAGAGTTCACTTTCAAGGGAAGGTAATCTCGAGCACTGGCAGAAGGAACAGCACCACCGGTTCTGCCAACCATTCTTTTGGCAAATTGAATTGGAATCCTACGCACCCCTTGTATGACCAAGATGGTAGCCATTACAACCACAAAAAGCAAGGCAAGTTCTACAAAAAATAGCAGCAACTTGTTTTCAGAAAATAATTTCTGAAACTCAAATACAAAGGACTGTGGTAGGCGTGCAATGATGCCGGCCTGGATGATCAGCGAGGTTCCGTTGCCAATACCTTTGTCCGTAATACGTTCGCCAAGCCACATACAAAATACCGTACCTGCTGTCAGGATGATGATGTTGGAAAACCAAAACAAACCTGGATCAATAGAGGAAGAAACACCGCCGGGAATGCTGCGAATCAGTTGAAGGTATCCACCGCCTTGTACCAATGTAATGGCTACAGTAAGGATACGTGTAATTTGATTGAGACGTTTCCGACCACTTTCTCCTTCTTTGGTTTGCAACCGCTGAAAATACGGTACTGCAAAACCTAACAGCTGTACAATGATGGACGCTGTAATGTAGGGCATTACACCAAGTGCGAAAATCGCAGCATTGTCGAAGGCACCTCCGGTGAACACATTGATAAGACCGAGCAAATCATTTGCGCCACGGCTTTGAGCTGCTTTGCTGAGGGCCGATGGAACCACACCCGGCAATACCACAAAGGTACCGATGCGATAAACCATCAACAGGCCAAGCGTGAAAAGAATGCGATCACGCAATTCTTTGATGCTCCAAATATTTTTGAGAACGGTAAAAAGTTTCATTACCGAAAATTATTTTAAACGAGTTCAACGCTGCCGCCACACGCTTCGATGGCAGATTTAGCAGATGCCGAAACAGCATGTACCTTTATATTAACCTTAGACGTAAGTTTACCTTTTGCCAAAATCTTGATTTTATCACTGGCTCTGGCAATACCTACTGTAACTAGGGCATTTACATCAATTGAAGACACACCAAGTTTCTGAATAAGCGCCTCCAAAGCGCCAAGATTCAACGCAGTGTAATCTACGCGGTTGATGTTATTAAAGCCGCGCTTAGGCAAACGACGTTGCATCGGCGTTTGGCCTCCTTCAAAGTGGCGTTTTTGTTTTGCGCCGCTTCGAGCCTTGTCACCTTTGTGTCCGCGGGTAGAAGTACCGCCATGTCCCGAACCTTGGCCACGGCCAATACGCTTTCGAGTTTTTACAGAGCCGGCTGCCGGACGAAGATTGGAAAGATCCATTGCTATAATTTTTGACTTTGTATGATGGAAATTTGAGCCTCCAAGTTACAAATTTACACGTAAAGGATCAGGCGTTTTCTACCTGAACGAGATGTTGAACAACACGCAACATGCCCTGAATTTGTGGGTTTGATTCGTGCTCGACAACCTGATGAACCTTCCGAAAACCAAGTGCCACCAAAGTATCTTTCTGGCGCTTTGATTTGTCAATCGGGCTTTTGATCAACTTAATTTTTATCTTACTCATGTCTGAAAGCTTTCTGAGATTCATTGTTTCAAAAATAATGACTCAATACAAGCCAGATATTTGAAGCGTTAAAAACTCAATTATCCATTGAAGAGTTTATCCATTGAAATACCGCGCTGACGTGCTACGTCGGATGGGCTACGGAGGCTTGCAAGGGCAGCGATAGTAGCTTTTACTACGTTGTGCGGGTTTGCAGAACCTTGTGACTTTGCCAGAACGTCGTGCACACCTACTGCTTCAAGCACAGCACGCATTGCACCACCGGCGATTACACCAGTACCGTGTGCAGCAGGCTTGATCAAAACGCGACCGGCGTCTGATTTACCATGTGCCTCATGTGGAATCGTACCGTTCAAAATTGGAACTTTGATGGTATTTTTCTCAGCGTCTTTAACCGCTTTGGAGATCGCTTCCGAAACCTCACGAGCCTTTCCAAGACCCTGACCGATGGTTCCCTTACCGTCGCCCACTACCACTACAGCAGCAAAACTAAAAGTACGACCACCTTTGGTAACCTTAGCGACGCGGTTGAGCGCCACGAGTTTCTCTTTGAGGCCTGAATCCTCAGACGTGCGAGATTCTTTTTCTCTTTCTTGCCTTGCCATGTTGCTTAGCTGTTATTAATTTATTGTGTTGGTTACCGGATGGAATCTGTTCCTAAACAGAAAGATCGCCTAGGCAAACAATGGTTTTTTTTAGAACTTCAATCCACCTTCCCGTGCGCCTTCTGCCAATGAACGAACACGTCCATGGTAACGGTAGCCACCTCGGTCGAAAACAACCGCTTCGACTCCACTGGCTTTTGCACGTTCTGCGATTAATTTGCCGACTTCAACTGCCTGTTCCGTTTTAGTACCTGCGAGACCTTGTGAGGTTGCAGCGGCAAGTGTTTGGCCTTTCAGATCATCGATCAATTGGCAGTAGATGGCCTTATTAGAGCGATAAACGCTCAACCGAGGACGTTCAGACGTTCCGCTTACTTTATTGCGGATACGCATGTGCAGACGTTTGCGGCTTTGCTCTTTTGTGCGT
>JBIPOY010000272.1:0-4911 GCA_044378705.1 Saprospiraceae bacterium | reverse complement strand
TAACGGTGTTAAAAATAGCAAACCAGTGTCCCGGTGGCGTTTCTGAGTTGGGTCCATCGGCCCAAAATTGCGCCAGTACGCGGGTATAGTCGCCCCTCGGAACTACCTGCGCTGCGTAGGGCTGTCCTGTTTTTGGGTTCATGGCATGACCGTTGGTGCCCGTCATACCACCATTGTTAAAATCATAAAAAGCTTGGTATTCAGCCAGTGTTTTTGGAAAAGGCGCTTGGTTGTTGCCGATTCCTCCGGGAGAAATATCCCAGCGTACACTGTCGGTTGGGTCAAGTTGGGCGTTCCAAGCAACCACCAAAGCATGGTTCCACTTAAACATTTCTGATACATCTCCATTGGCCGTTGTGTCCAAGAGGGGCGGTGGTCCGGGGTCGTGGTACACGTACCAATTGACGCCATTGCGCTCAAAAGTGTCTTTGTCGGAGGAGGTCATGGCAAAAGGTACCACGCGCCCCCATTCAGGGCTCTGAAATCTTTGAATTGAGGGTACCGGGTTGCCGTTTTGATCAATGGCGCCGGGTAAGTTCAGGGGTTGCCAGTGGTTGGGATCCAGCAAGCTGTGATTACCGGAGGAGGCCATGTCCAAGGGCGGATTCACAGGCATGTAAGTGGTGTTGGCGTAGTTGCCTTGCTCATTGGATCCGTCATATTGACCGAATGACAGGACACAGTACCCGATGTAGTTGCCCAATGCTGCCGGCGACCCAGATCCGTAACCAATGGAAACAAAATTGGGGTCGTAGCCCAATTCGATCATATAGCTGCTGAATCGGGAAATACTGGCAAAGGCATTGGGAGAATATAGAAAACGGCGGTAAAGTATCCGATACACCGCATAACTGATCGTTTCCCGCCGGGCAGCCTCTACATCGGCAGGTGCCGCAATTCCTTCAAAAGGACAGTAATACCCTCCGTATGTTTTTCCCAATAAAAGGGTTTCTGCGGTGGTGTCGTAGGCTGCCCAAGCGTCGTACATCGCTAGGGAAGTGTGAAATAGGTTGCGGGCCTGAACGGGTGGGCGGGCAAAATCTTCCCGGATGGCTTGTAACAACAGTTGATTCCAATGCCTGACAACAGATTGCTGGGCGTGGGCCGACGGCAAAAAACATACTGTTGTAAACGGTATAAGCACGAGTAATCGAAGTATTGTTTTGTGCATTTCAACGTGTTTTACCAAAAAAATGAAATAGATCAGACGCAAAGGTGAAGTTCTCGATACACAATTCGCTTAACACAGGGTTAAAATGCAAAATAAACCGCATTAAATGCGACAAGAAGTGCACTTTTGCAGCAAAAAGTAGCCAACCACGTTCTGTAGCTTCATCCATTTGAATCATGCAAATTCTCAACGACCGACAGATTCGCCAAAAAATCAAGCGCATTGCCATCGAAATTTTGGAACATAATTTCGGCGAACCTGAAATTATTCTCGCAGGACTGAACAACAACGGTTTGGGTTTCGCCCGGCTATTGTTGGCTGAATTACAGCCCATTATTCCCCACGCGACCACGGTTTCACTTACCAGTATTCGACTCAACCCTGCCAACCCCGTTGAGTATGATCCAACCATTGACTTGCCTGCTGAAGCCCTGCGCGACAAACCCGTGATCATCGTTGATGATGTTGCCAATACCGGGCGAACTATTTTTTACGCCGTGCAGCCTTTGCTGAAAGCAATGCCTAAAAAAGTAGAGGTGGCCGTGCTCGTGGATCGAAAGCATAAGTCCTTTCCGGTGAAAGCCGATTATGTAGGTCTCTCCCTCGCTACCACCATGCGCGACAACATTGATGTAAAAATTCAGGATGTCGAACAAATGGCTGTTTTCTTAATTTAATAGCCCCTAAATACACTTTGTTTTAAGGTAAATGCTCCGGTGGCATGCGGTATCGCCAAACACCGACACTTTTTTATCTCAGACACGACCACCGCAGTATTTATAAAATTATTTGTTTTATATTTGCGGCGTATTTGGGTGTTTTTTACCGCTCACACACCATCACGCTCCCGTGTTTATACGTAGTATCAACGGGTTTGTGTGGTGTAAGTCGTTGTTTTTTACCCAATCGTAAAGATTTTTCACGTGTGACTACTTCGGTGGGTGTGTGTGGCCCTCAAAAGTGGCACTTTTTGGAGCCACACACAACGTGAAATCTTAGTAGTGGTAGGCTTTCAGCGAAACGACACACAAATGCAAACCGCCAATATTTCTTTCATGATGACCTCACTATCCTTTCGAAGCGATCGGATGGATAAAAACAGCAACTTTAGATGCAAGAAAATAGATATACCGAAGATGAGGTAAAAACCCTTGATTGGCGGGAACACATCCGCCTGCGCCCGGGCATGTACATCGGTAAACTCGGCGATGGGTCTTCGCCCGATGATGGCATATACGTCTTGGTAAAAGAAGTCCTCGACAACTGTATAGACGAGTTTGCCATGGGATATGGTAAAAACATAGACATTACCATCAACGATACGGGTGTGACGGTACGGGATTTCGGGCGCGGAATTCCGCTTGGAAAAGTGGTGGATGTTGTGTCTAAGATCAATACCGGCGCAAAATACGACAGCAAGGCCTTTAAAAAGTCCGTTGGCTTGAATGGAGTCGGTACCAAAGCGGTCAATGCGCTTTCCGAATATTTTAAGGTTACGGCATTTCGCGAGGGCCAGTCGAAATCCGCCGAGTTCAACTTTGGAATACTCAAAAGTGAGGGGAAGCTGGAGCCAAGCAAAGAAGAAAATGGCACCCTGATCTCTTTTAAGCCTGACAACGGCCTTTTTCGTAATTTCCGTTGGTTGCCGGAGTATGTCGAGCAGCAACTGTGGAACTATGCTTACCTCAATGCCGGGTTGCGCATCAATTTCAACGGCAAAACATTTGTCTCAAAAAATGGTTTGCTCGATTTGTTGGTAAAAAAAACAGGCTCTGAAGAAACCCGCTACCCGATTATCCACCTGCGTGGTGAAGACATTGAAGTGGCCATTACCCACGGAAATCATTATGGAGAGCAGTACTATTCTTTTGTAAATGGGCAAAATACCACCCAAGGCGGTACCCACTTGGTAGCGTTCCGGGAGGCGTTGGTAAAGGTGATCCGCGGCCACTTTAAAAAAGAATACGACGCCAAAGATATCCGGGAGAGTATCATCGCGGCTGTGAGCGTGCGGGTGGAGGAGCCAGTGTTTGAAAGTCAAACAAAAACCCGCCTCGGATCAGAGCGTATGGGACCTGATGGGCCTGCTGTACGTACGTTTATGTCTGATTTTCTCGGAAAAGCCCTGGATGATTATCTGCACAAAAACCCCGATACCACCAAAGCACTCCAATCGCGTATCCTTCAGAGTGAACGCGAAAGAAAAGACTTGGCGGACATCAAAAAAACAGCCAACCAACGCGCCAAAGCCGCCAATGTGCACAACAAAAAACTCCGTGATTGCCGTTATCACCTCAACGAAAAAGGCGCTGAAGAAGTCAAACTGGCTTCTACCGTCTTCATCACGGAAGGCGACTCTGCCAGCGGATCCATCACCAAAGCACGCAATGTTGACAGTCAAGCGGTATTTTCACTGCGCGGAAAACCCCTCAACTGCTACGGACTCACCAAAAAAATTGTGTACCAAAATGAGGAGTTCAACCTCCTGCAACATGCACTCAACATCGAAGACTCGCTCGATGACCTTCGGTACAACCGTGTCGTGATCGCCACCGATGCCGACGTGGACGGCATGCACATTCGACTGCTCATGCTCACGTTCTTCCTGCAGTTTTTCCCCGATCTCGTGCGCAACGGACACCTGTATATTCTCGACACACCCCTGTTTCGTGTTCGGGACAAACAGCAGACATTTTATTGCTATTCCCAGACTGAAAAGCAACAGGCTATTCATAAACTGAAGGGAAAGCCTGAAATTACCCGATTCAAAGGTTTGGGTGAAATAAGCCCCAGTGAGTTTGGCGCGTTCATCGGGGAACACATCCGCCTCGATCCGGTCATCCTCCCGGAGGATACCAACCTCGACCATGTGCTCAATTATTATATGGGCAAGAATACCCCTGAACGGCAGGAGTTTATCATCGAAAACCTGCGAATTGAACTGGATATCATTGATACGCCGGAAGAAGAAGCGCAGATAGAACCGGTTCCGGCAGCTGAAATACTAGAAGGGGTGTTGTAGAGGACGGGTGGTTGGGGGCTTACGAAAAATCGGGCAGCGAGGAGGTATCCCCGCTGCCCGATTTTTAAAAGATATTCATAGATATTTTACCTGTCGCATTTTGATGCAGCCCAATAAGGCCGCACAACAGTGCTACTGTTTCTCCGCAGAGACTACTTTCTGGCCGTAGCGCCGCATGTATTCCCGAAATGAGATCATACGCTGTTGCTCTTCATCCCATAGTTTGTTGACGACACATTTTAGACTCTCCACGAAAGTAATACTGTTGGCCACTTTGTCCATAATGGGATTCTCATGGTGGCAACGCGCCAGTTGATAATTCGGTACCAATGGATTTAGGTGGTGGATGTGGTGGTAGCCAATGTTGCCGGTCAGCCAGTGAAAAAGGCGGGGCAACTTGTAGTAGGTGCTGCCTTGTACCGCAGCGCGAATATAGTCCCATTTGTCTTTCCATTGCTTGTAAGCAGTTTCGTGCTGGTGTTGAACATAAAAAAACCAAATGGCAATGATGCCAAAAAGTACAATGATGGGCAAGTGAACCAGTAGTAGTGCCTTAAAACCTAGGGCCCATACCAATCCGGCGTGTACCAGCACCAACATGATGTTGTTCATCAACAACGAACGGTGTGCGTGTTCCCAGCCCTTCAAGCGAATCAATGGCAGACGATTGTTCACAAAAATGTACCAGATAGGTCCGATGATGAAGAGAATTGGAGCG
>JBIPOY010000271.1:0-4924 GCA_044378705.1 Saprospiraceae bacterium | reverse complement strand
ACACCATTGCGGTTGCTCAAGAAGAAATTACCCAGTATTATCCAAAACCGGGATGGGTAGAGCACAATCCTATTGAAATATTGGAAAGTGTATTGACCACTGTAAAAGCCGTTGTCAAAAAAGTTGGTGCCCATAATATTGCAGCTTTTGGCATCACCAACCAACGGGAAACCACCGTGGTATGGGATAAAAGGACCGGAAAGCCGGTTTACAACGCCATTGTTTGGCAAAGTCGTCAAACGGTGGACATCTGTGAAGCCCTGAAAGCAAAGGGGTTGGAAGCCGCCGTGCGTTATAAAACCGGGTTACTGATTGATGCGTACTTTTCAGGCACCAAAATCAAATGGATTCTCGACAATGTGGCCGATGCACAAGCAGAAGCACTGGCCGGCAACTTGCTCTTTGGCACCATTGATACTTGGTTGCTATGGAATCTTACGGAGGAACGGGTACATGCCACCGACTACTCCAATGCCTCCCGCACCATGTTGTACAACATTCGGGATTGCGCTTGGGACGCTGCGTTGCTCCATGCTTTTGAAATTCCGGTCTCGATGTTGCCAACCGTTTTGGACTCTTCCGGCATCTTTGGTTACATCAGCAAAGACATCATCGGAACGCCCGGCATTCCGATTGCCGGAATGGCCGGCGACCAACAAGCGGCGTTGTTTGGACAAGGATGCTTTAATCCCGGAATGGCGAAAAATACCTATGGAACGGGCTGTTTTATGCTGATGAATACGGGCTCTGAGGCCGTTGCTTCCCAAAACGGACTGCTGACCACCATTGCCTGGGGCATCAACGGAAAAGTTGAGTACGCGCTGGAAGGCTCTATTTTTGTGGCCGGATCAGCCGTAAAATGGATGCGAGATACGGTTGAGCTTTTTTCGGATGTCTCACAAACAGAACATTTTGCCCTGAGCCTTTCCTCTACAGAGGGCGTTTACTTTGTTCCTGCTTTTGTTGGTCTGGGCACCCCTTATTGGGATTCAGAGGTGCGCGGATCCATTTTTGGACTCACCCGGGGCAGCACCAAGAGCCACCTTATACGAGCAACACTGGAAAGCGTCGCTTACCAAACCAAAGATGTGCTCTCCGTCATGGAAAAAGATTCCGGTATCACCTTGAAAACCTTGCGGGTTGACGGAGGAATGGTCGCAAACAACTTTCTGATGCAATTTCAAAGTGATTTATTGCACGTAAATGTAGAACGGCCAAAAGTGCAAGAAACCACCGCTCTGGGAGCTGCCTACTTGGCTGGTTTGGCCGTGGGATACTGGAAAGATAAGCAGGACATCGCCGGAAACTGGCAAATTGACAAAGCATTCTCACCCGAAATGTCCGTGGAAGCCACTGAGATGCTGTACAAAGGGTGGCAAAAAGCCGTCGAAGCAGCACGCGTTTTCAAGGTCTGACCAACCCCACTTTTACATTACCCTGCTGACAACAACGTGTACAGCAACCGATTGCCGTCAGCAGGGTAATTGTCTTATTTCGTAACTGGTTGGGTGGCACACTGTCTGGCCCAAAAAGGCCCATTTTTTTGTCTCAGACGCGACCACGCTAACCAGTTACCTTATTTCAACAAAGTGACATCCCCTTTGCTTTCATAAACAGCACCGTTTCCACACCGCGCACGCAAATACCACGCATAGGTATCCGGCGTCAGTTCCTTGCCTTTGTACGTACCATCCCATCCCTGCGCACTTGGATCATTTGTCTCATATACCTTTTCTCCCCAGCGATCCCATACTATGAATTGCAACTCCGTGATACTGACACCACGGACAATAAAAAAATCATTGTTCGCATCATTGTTGGGCGTAAATGCCTTGGGAACAAAAATGTATGGCTCCACACATTGACCCGAAATGACTTGGATAAAAACATCATCCGTGGCCGTACAGCCCTCTTGGGTGGTAACCGTGACAACGTATGACTGATCCGATTCCGGCGTTGCCAAAGGATCAGCAACGGTATCGTCAGACAAGCCAAAAGAAGGGCTCCATGCGTACGTTACTCCCGTACCATTTCCAGAAGATGTTGCAAGTATCGTGGTTGACATCCCCGGACAAATCGTTTCCTTACCCGTTACTTCAGCACTAACCGAAACATTTGTAACCTTCACCAGAAAATCCAACACATCGGTACAACCAAACTGATTGGTTACCACCACCTGATACGTCGTTTCCTGGCTTGGAGAAACAACAGGATTGGGAATATTGGGCAGGGACGGAGACCATTCATACGACAGGACATCTTCCACGTCCTGGTTCGTCACAGAAAGTTCGGTTTCATCGCCTTCGCAGATAGTTTGGTCTATTGGATCCAACTGAAGATCCACGGAAACATTGTTTATTTTAATGGAATCCACGGCCTCACACCCGACCAAATTGGTGGTACGCACGTAATAAACACCATTTTTTACCGGCGTAACCGTCAATATTGGCCCCGTAAACAGCAGCGGATTAAACGATGGAAAGGCAGACCACTCATACAGAAGTCCGTTTCCGCTGGCTGAAACCAACAAAGGAGCGCCATTGCACACCATGGTATCCTGTTGCAAGGAAACCTCTAGGATCACCTCTTGGACACTAATAGTTGAATCCCAAGGCATTATACAAACATTGTTGTTGGGAACAAACGAAACATTGTACGTGCCGGATGCTGCGTAAATATGAACCGGATTTACCAAACTACTGGTATCCGTATCTCCGAAACTCCACAAGCCTTCTACACCACTGGTATTGAAAAATTGTACGGTTTTTCCACTGCACAAGTCGGCCGTAATGGCCTCTGTCAAAGACACCATGGCATCTATTTGGATGGGCACCACAAATGTTTGGGCACAACCATACTGATTCGTGACCGTCACGGTTACCGCATAATTGCCGGCAGGTCCTGAAACGGAAGGAAATGCACTGTTGGCTCCGTTGATAACCAAGGGCGGCGTTACAGTCCAAAAATATTGCAGCACATCTCCGGGATGGTTGTTGATGATGCCCAATTGGATATCTTCACCCGTACACCCTACCGTCGGCAAATCAGGATCAACCATCACATTGGTACCTTCCCCTGTCACCGAAACCGAAGCAGTTGCAGTACAACCATATAAATCTGACACCATGGCTGTATAAACAACGGTTGCCCCGGCCGGCACCGTCACCGGGTTGGCTGGCTGTTCGCCGACAAGCTGACCCGAAGCGTCTGTCCAAACAACATTCGGCTGGTTGGCAGTAGCCGAAAGCACCACCACAGAATCACAGGTCACAACAATATCATCCGCTACCGACAGCTCAATGGGTGTCACCCGAATCACCACCACAGACACCGTGTCTTCGCAGCCCTGATCACTGGCGATCAACTGGAAAGTCGTGGTTTCGCTTGGGTTGGCCACCGCATTGGGAGGTGTTGAATCCAAGGTTAGTCCAGCCAAGGGCGACCAAGCATAGGTATAGGATGGACTTCCCCCCTGCACAATCAGCGGCACCGGAGCATTGTCACAGTTGAGCGCGACGGCCCCAATGGACAACGAGATATTGGGGAGACCGGGAACAATAAAATTGGTAGTAGCGTCCGAGACACACCCATTCGCGGATGTTACTTGCAGGTGTACCGTGCCTGCAACACCGACAGGCAGTGTCAATTGAATGCTGTTAACATCAGATATTGTTTGGCTAAATCCACTGGTAGTGATCGTCCACACGGTAGAAACAATGGTTCCATACACATCGGTGGATAAATTGTCGAACTGCACAACCGTTTCCGTTTCGCCACACAACACAGATGTTAGTCCCTCGATAACGGCTTCCGGGCCAGATTCGACGCCAATATCGGCGGCACCGAAACCCTTACACCCCCTGGAATCCGTAACAGAAACAATGTATGCACCCGGGTCCAAACCACCAACGTCAGCACTGTTGCCAATGACAGGTCCGGAAGGTGGGAACATCCATACATATTGATAATCAGGAGTGCCACCGGAAGCACTTGCCAGCGCTGTGCCGTTGTTGACACCGGCACAAGTAACATCCGTATCTACCACATGGACTGTAATCGCATTGTGCCCACTGACGGTGGTGGTGGCAGCACCGGAACAGCCGCTCAGAGGATCTGTAACCGTTACAGATACATACGTATTGGCCGGTAAACCGGTGAGTTGAGTGACGCCCGTACCGGGCGGTAGATTCCAAAAAAAGTCGTAATTACCGGGTGGGCTGACAATCGCGGTAACCACACCATCGTCAACACCCGTACATTCAGCACTTAACACCGAGAGCACAACATCCAACTGAGAAATTTCCGGCACATAGAAAATTGCATCCACCGGGCACTGATTGGCGTCCACGGTATGGATGCTGTATGGCCCTGCGGCGAGGCCTGTAACCGCATCTCCGGAGTACCCGCCCGGCATCCAGACATGGGTGTAGGGCGGTGTTCCACCGGAAGCAACGACAGTGGCACTGCCATTGGGGGTACTACCGCAAGCGGGAACAATAGCCACCAAGGTTGTTGTAAGGGGCAGCGGAGCAACAATTACCGCTTGATCCTCCGAAGTAGCACCATTGGCGTCCGTAACCGTTACACCATACGTACCGGCCGGCATATTTTGCCTCGATGCATCGGTATTGCCGTCGCTCCATAGGAAAGAAAAGGGCGATTGCCCACCGATAAAAACTGTATTCAAGGCCCCACCGAAAGTATCCGATGCACAAAGAATAGGGGTCACCAATACTGTTACGACAAATGTATCGATGGTAGGAATGCTGTTTAAAGCGGCCGATGGAGTTCCCAAGACCCGCTCCGAAGAAGGCGCAACACCTCCTGAAAACGAAACAGCCATGGGCGCTGAAACAGCGTGAGCCGTCATCAGCAACCAACATACGAACACCGAAAAAAAACTTTTTTTCATCACAATTATGTT
>JBIPOY010000270.1:0-4938 GCA_044378705.1 Saprospiraceae bacterium | reverse complement strand
AAGTGGTGGTGGAAAACCATTGCTGGTTTCCGGATATTCAGTCTATTCCGCCAGCCCCCGGGTCTATCGAAGGGTTGGCCCCCCACCCTTTTAACCCCGGAGAAGATTTGGTAGTCATCTATGGAAGACCTGTTTTTTCGATAGACGAGCACCGGATCACCTGTGGCATTGACCTGTTTGCATCCATATTTTATATGCTAACCCGGTGGGAGGAAAACAATCCGAGTGTCTTGGACGCATTTGGGCGCTTTCCTGCCCAAGCATCACTGGCTTTTCGCGCAAATTTTCTCCACAGACCCGTGGTAAACGAGTGGGCCGCACTTTTGTGGCAGATGCTACTCCGACTGGGTTGGAAGCAGCCCCTACCAACCCGAAGTTTTAACATGGCCCTATCCTGTGACGTAGATCACCCCAAATTGTGGTGGGCCACCCGCGACCGCCTACGAACCATAGGAGGAGCACTTTTGAAGCGGAAAAGCCTGAAAGAAGCCCTATATTGGACCCAAAACCACTTGTTTCATTCAAAAGACCCCTACGATGTGTTTGACGAATGGATGGATATTTTTGAGGCAAACAACTGCGTTGCACAGTTTAATTTCCTCGGAGCCCGGCCCCGAAAAAGTGACTGCTGGTATCCGTTGGAACATCCATTCATCCGGACAACCCTGGAGAAAATTGCAGCAAGAGGGCACCGTATCGGATTTCACCCTAGTTGGGAAGCCTTTGACAGCCTCGACGTTTTCAAACAGGAACTTGCGTCTTTGCAAGCCATTTCGCCACGCATCATCACCCATGGGCGTCAGCACTATCTCCGGTTTAAAGCTCCGGACACTTGGCGTATGTGGCAAGCAGCAGGGTTGTCCGGCGACAGCACCCTCGGCTATCCGGAAGCAATAGGCTTCCGATGCGGTATTTGTCACGACTTCCCGGTGTATGATGCCTCCGAACAAAAAATGTTGCTTTTACGGGAGACCCCTTTGCTGGCCATGGACGTCACACTGGCACAATACTGCCACAATACACCCACCGAAGCCGGCCAACAACTGGAAGCATTAAAAGCACAGGTAAAAAAATATAACGGAGATTTTACGCTATTGTGGCACAATTCCTCCTGGAATACGTATCAATGGGACCCTTGGAAGCACGTGTTGCTCGATGTTATTCGATGATATTTTTTTGGCAACGGAGGCGTAACACCTTTTTTTGACTAATTTTGTAAGTAACTGGTTAGCGTGGTCGCGTCTGAGACAAAAAAGTGTATTTTTATGTCTCAGACACGACCGCTTGGCAATTTACCCATTATAAATCTATGAGCACTACCTCTTACATCAACCACCTTGACCCCATCGAACCCCGATGGTTTGCCGTTCGAACACGCTCCAAAAGTGAAAAACTGGTGAAAAGAATGTTGGAAAAGAAAGGGATCCACACCTACCTTCCGATACAGCAATTGATGCGGAAATACACCAGAAGTACACGTCTGGTAGAAAAGCCATTGATCAATTGCTATGTCTTTGTCCAGATAACCAAGGGATACTACCTGCCGGTTTTAGAGACCGAAAACGTGACCGGGTTTGTCAGGTTTAACAAAGACATCATTGCTATTCCACAGGTAGAAATAGACGTCATTCGGCGGATCACCTTTGAAACCGGGCTGGATGTAGAGACCATTGTCAGTGATTATGTGGAAGGCGATTGGGTTGAAATTGCGGCCGGAACCTTGTTGGGGCTGAAGGGAAAAGTGGTAAAGCGAGAAGGAAAACGAAAATTCCAAATTGAACTGGCCTCGCTGGGCATGAGCCTGCTGATTTCCGTTGATGCGGCGTTTTTGGAAAGACTGCCCGCCGGCGCAACCGCAGCCTTTTCGAGCTAAAACAGCGACAGAAATGACCACGCTGGTACATACCGGCTGACAAAAGCCGGCTGCTCATCCTTCACCGGACAGCAGTTTTAACGCTTCTTTGTCTGTTTTTTTGAGCGTTTTCACCACCTGATCATAGCTGTGATCAACCAGGTAACACAAGAATAGATCGTCGAGCCCCCCTTCAAAATCCACGGTGTTCCAGTGTTTTTTATTCATGTGCCAACCGGGTTGTATCTCGGGGTATCTCTCTCTCAGGTCCACAGCGACCTCAGGGTCACATTTTAGATTGACAGAAAACCGTGCCGAGTCGAGTCCTGTCAGGGCAAATATCTTTCCCATCACCCGGAGACACAAGGTAAATTCATCAAACGGAAAGTCTTCCGATGTGCCCTTTTTTGCGAGACAGTATTCCCTAAATTGCTCGATATTCATGTGTAAAATGATGGTTGCCAGGGCGCTATTGCTACAATTGGCCAAAGAAAACACACCCGTTAAAACAATCCATGCAACTCAGCTTGTACCATTTCCAACACCTTGGAGGCGTGATCTTTGTTCGTCGAGAAATCGAGGTTGTCAACGTTGATGATGAGTAATTTGCCTTCTGAATAGCTACTGATCCAGTTTTCATACCGATCGTTGAGGCGCTTGAGGTATTCGATACTGATATTACCTTCGTAGTCACGACCCCGCAAATGGATGTGCTCCACGAGGGTTGGAATACTGGCTTTGAGATAAATGAGCAGATCAGGGGCCTTCACCTGTGAAACGATGGATTGAAACAAGGTCAGGTAATTCTCAAAATCTCGGCGTTCCATCAAGCCCATATCGGCAAGGTTGGGGGCAAAAATGTACGCATCTTCATAAATGGTACGATCCTGAATCACCGTCCGATTGCCTTGTAAAATACGCAACACTTGCTGGTATCGGCTGGAGAGAAAAAAGACCTGCAAGTTAAAAGACCACCGCTTCATGTCCATGTAAAAATCAGACAAATACGGGTTGTTTTCGGTGTTTTCATAGTGCACTTCCCAGCCAAAATGCTTTGCCAGCATCTCCGTGAGGGTTGTTTTGCCGGCGCCGATGTTTCCGGCAATGGCAACGTGCTTGATGAGTGTTCTTTCTGTGGGTAAACCAGCGTTCATGAAAATATAGACAAAGTTGTAAAAAAAGTAACCGGTTGGCGTGTTTGTACACGATAGGTAGTATTACCGCCACCAAAGAGGAGGAGGAAGAGTTCCTTGAAAGGAATGAATGGTTGTTTTCGGACGGTAGGTATGATCCGGTAGATAATTGACAGGCAGTTGGGTAGTTCCATTTCAGGGCAAATTTATGTTTTTTTTTCAGCAGTGCTCTGTCAAAAAAAACTAAAAAACCGCATGCACTTTTTGGGACATGATCGAAGTGTGTTTGCAATCACTTCTACCTGCTTTTTGTGCCATATCGGGATTATCTATTTACAAAGCCTGCTCCAAGAAGTTCATTGATATTGTGAACTTGTGAAACCGTTGCATCCAGCGTACGTCTTTATTGTCCATTGGTGGGTAGTATCATTTGTCCAAATGTAAGTAAGTTATGGTCAGGGTCAAGCAGTGAAAACTCTTTTTGTCCCCAAGGTTTATTCTGCAAATATCCGTTTGGATGAATAGTTGTTTTATTGTCCAGCAATGATTGATACAGGTTGTCGATGTCATCCGTTCTGATATAAACTTGTCCGTAATTTTCTTTTGGATCAAGTTTCTTAAATTCAAAAAAATGGATTTCAACTTTGTCCTTTTCAACGATTAAATATTCGTCATACTCTCCCAGTAGTTTGTAATTCAACTGGTCTATATAAAAGTTCTTCGTGAGCATTTTGTCACGCATTGGCAATTTTGGACTGATATTTATAAGCATATTTCTTACATTGTAACTGGTTAGGTGGCACGCTGTCTGGCAAAAAATAGCCACTTTTTTGTCTCAGACGCGACCACGCTAACCAGTTATCTTAAATTTTGTCTGTCCGTGTGGGTTTGTACAATCTTTGCCAACGGTTTGGGGCTACATTGAGGCCATTATAAAGCCCAAAATTAACCGTTTTTTGCCTTATACGACGGATCCAATCATTAAATACGCAGCGCGCGACAATAATCTGCGGGCACCATCTCCCGACCGACTTTCTTCGCCAGAGGCCCAAACTTGAATGTACGCCGGTAAACCCATTTCTTGTTTTCCATTTGTTCTTGCCATCTTTGAGGCTGTAAAGAACGGGCAGCCATCCATAAAAGACAATATGGGGTTGGTGGGGACTTACACAACAACAGCAAAAACAAAAGGGGCATCACCCGAACACCCCTCCACTTTGGGAAACCAGTAGGGCGCAGCACTGCCAAGCGAAGCGTTATTCGTGGGCAACAAAATATTATGACAATAAATGAAGTCTCATCGACTATTCAAGTGGCCGAGCCTACAATAAGCCTGCGTTTTGGCAGCAATAACTCACCCTTTTTTGGAAAAGAAGGCAAGTTTATCACTTCAAGTCAAATTAAAGAATATTTAGACAAAGCAGTTGAAAAAGATCCAACGTTAAAAGTTGAGCCAACTGAAAATGTTGATACTTTCTTGGTTTATGGTCTAAATGTTTCCCACCTTTCTGCATTGATTGAAAGTATGCGCAATGAAGGGTATGAATTGCTAGTGGGTCACCTACAGGTAATTACAAAGGAAATTGATGGTGTAAAATGTGAACCAATAGAGCATCTTAAAATTGAGTTGCCGGAAGAATTTGCCAACAATGCAGTAGATTTAGTAACCTTATGTATGGGTCAAATGGTGAGTATGGTGACCGAAGAGGAACAAACTATTATTGAGTTTAAAATACCCTCTCGTGGGGTCATCGGTTTGAGAAGTGAATTACTTTCCGCGACAGCGGGTTTTGCTATTTTCTTTCATTCTTTTTTAGAATATGCTCCCTATGCTGGCAAAATTGAAGACAGAAAAAATGGTTCTTTTATTTGTATGGAGGGCGGAAAATCAGTTGCTTTCGCTTTAGATAAATTAAAAGACCGAGGTCGTTTTTTTATTGAACAAGGTCAAGA
>JBIPOY010000268.1:0-4952 GCA_044378705.1 Saprospiraceae bacterium | reverse complement strand
GTAGGACAGCGGAAGAGCCTTTTGGGGTACTACGCCAAAAAAGACATTTACAAATACCGCGCACTGATCGAGAAACTCGGCTTGCGTAAATAATTCAGGACCGAATGTCCGGCTGCCGAGTTCGACAGCCGGACATTTTTTTTAGGGGCTATCCCTATGTTATTCACCCGCTCTACCGGGTTTTCGGTATTTCGGGGATGTTATAGAGAAAATTGGTTGCCGGCTATTCCGGAAGATCCGTTAAAAAAACGGGGAAAATTTCCCCCACACAAAGAAGTACGACTTGGGCGCGCTGTTGCTAATCATACTTCTTTGTGTGTTGTTTCGGCTTTTTTTAACAGCACGCTTCCCCAAATGCTGCGAGTTCTTTTCTGACATTCCCGGAACCTATTCCTCCCGGTGGCGCAAAACACTATTCTATATTATGGGTAAACAGATCCCGTTGCGCACGACGTTCAACCTGCCTGATGGCCGGGAGATTTCGCTCGAAACCGGCAAATTGGCTGCACAAGCGGATGGTTCAGTTCTTCTTCGGATGGGCGATACCATGCTCCTTTGCACCGTTGTCAGTATGAAAAAGGCCAAAGAAGGCCAACCATTTTTTCCACTTTCCGTGGATTATCAAGAAAAATTTGCTTCCGTAGGTCGTATACCGGGCAACTTTTTTCGCCGTGAGTCGAGACTTTCCGACTACGAAATTCTCATCAGCCGCCTCGTTGACCGTGCGCTTCGCCCGCTCTTTCCAGATGGGTATATGAACGAAACGCAGGTGATCATCAACCTGATTTCTGCCGACAAAGATGTGATGCCCGATGCTTTGGCCGGTTTGGCATGCTCCGCGGCCATTGCCGTGAGCGACATTCCCGTGGAAGGTCTGTTCTCTGAAGTACGCGTGGCCCGTATCAATGGTGAGTTCGTTGTCAATCCAGGCCGTAAGGCGCTGGCAAATGCTGATATGGATTTTATCGTTGCTGCCACCAAGCATGACATCACGATGGTAGAAGGTGAAGCCAATGAATGCCAAGAGGAAGAACTCATCGCAGCCATGAAGCTGGCACACGAAGTGATCAAAACCCAGATCGCCGCGCAGGAGCGCTTGGCGGAGCTGGTGGGTGAAAAAGCGTTGGTGAAGCGTACGCTTCCCGAGGTGCCGCACAATGAAGCCCTCAAGTTGCGCATTGAAAATCTTATCAGCGACGATATTTATACGCTGGCCCGCAGTGCTTCTAACAAAGAAATTCGCCGCGAACGCCTCGAAGAAATCAAGGAAACCATGATGGTCGCCCTCAACGAAGAGTTCGGCGAGGAAACCAAAGATCAGTGGAAGTTACTCGCCGATCGCTACTACGACAAAACCAAAAAACACGTCATCCGTGATGTCGTGTTGAGTGAAAGCAAACGTCTCGACGGACGTAAAACCAACGAAATCCGTGATATCTGGTGCGAAGTGGATTATCTCCCCACCACCCACGGCTCCGCAGTCTTTACCCGTGGTGAAACGCAGTCGCTTACGTCGCTTACCCTCGGCACCAAGGAAAATCAGGCGATGATTGATATTGCCTTGGATCCACACGACGATAAATTTATCCTCCACTACAATTTTCCACCTTACAGTACGGGTGAGGTGAAACCCATGCGCGGCCCAGGCCGTCGTGAGGTGGGCCACGCCAACCTGGCAGGCCGCTCTATCCGAAAGGTGATGCCGGCCAATTTCCCATACACCGTGCGCATTGTTTCTGATATCTTGGAATCAAACGGGTCGTCTTCCATGGCAACGGTTTGTGCTGGTTCACTGGCATTGATGGATGGCGGCGTGCCGATTGCTGCGCCTGTAGCCGGTATCGCAATGGGTGCTATCGCCGACGATAAAGGCCGCATCGCTATTCTCTCCGATATCTTGGGCGACGAAGATGCGCTGGGTGATATGGACTTCAAGGTGACGGGTACCTCCAAAGGTATCACGGGTACGCAGATGGACATTAAAATCGACGGTATGCCCTACGAAATGCTGACCAAGGCGCTCTTACAAGCCCGTGAAGGTCGTTTGCATATCCTCGGCGAAATGGCTAAAACGATTGCTGTAGCGCGTGAAGACCTGAAACCCCACGCCCCACGGGTGATGGAATTCCGTATTCCACGCGATTTCATTGGCGCGGTGATCGGACCAGGTGGTAAGGTTATTCAAGAAATGCAGCGCAATACCGGCACAACCATCTCTATCACAGAGGACGAACAAGGCGGTATTGTGGCCATCTTTAGTCCCGACAAATCTGCCATCGACGCTGCATACGCTGCTATTCAAGGTATTGTATTTTTGCCTGAAGTGGGGTCTGTGTATGAAGGTTTGGTGGAAGAGTTGGCAGAATATGGCGCTTTTGTCAAATTTAAAGGCAAAACGGGGCTTTTGCACGTCTCTGAATACGATCATCGCCGTATTGAGAACATTGCGGATGTCTTGAAAGTAGGAGATACGGTTTCCTTCAAAATATTGGATGTAGATCCAAAAACAGGTAAAATGAAACTTTCCCGTCGCGCTATTACGGTGAAACCGGATGGTACGATGCCAACCGACGAGGAAAATGCTGCCCGCGCCAATCGCGGCGGCGGCGGCGACCGTGGTGGTCGTGACGACCGTCGTGGTGGTGGTGGTGATCGTGGTGGTCGCGATGATCGTCGCGGCGGCGGCGGCGGCCGTCGATAGGGGTACCGGATAAAAATTACTTTTGTGCCTTGGCTGTTGATACAGCCAAGGCATTTTTCATTCGTTTTAGCCCATGACCATTTCCAGAATATCCGGGGTGTTGGCACCAGTAAAGCCCGGGACATGGAACTCATAGAATTGCAGCAGTTTGTGGAGTAGCGTCTTTCGTTCCAGCCGTGTGAGGGGTATTTCGTGGCAGCTTTCCAAGGGGGAATTGAAAAAAGAGATCATCTGTGCCGTCGCATTGGGTTCTAAGTAGAGCATGTGCGGTAGTGGCACAGGACTAAAACGGCCTTCTTTTAAGTCGAAAAACAGATTTTCAGTCGTTTCAACATCTATTTGGGGCTGAAAGCCAAGGAACCCGGAGAGCCCGAGTAAAAAATGCAGGTGAATGTTGGCGATAGGGTGTGGGGATGTGTCTAGCCAACGAAGGTTTTCCAGCAAGAAGGAGAATAGTTCCCGGTTTTCTTCGGCCTCTTGGATGCTTTTTCTGCATATTTCAGCCATAAAAAGGGCAATAGCACCCCGTCGAATATCAAAAGGAATGGCTTTCCATATTTCTCCGGCGCGCATTTCCTTGAGGCGGTTGAGCGCAGAGGGGTCGTCGCGGTAATACGCCACCAATTCAACCACCATCATCGGCTGAAACAGGTTGAAGGGCATCCGCGCTTTGGCCGAACGCACATTCCCTGCAATAAATGTATGCAGCCCTTTTTCTGCTGTAAAAATATCGGCAATCACGCTTGTTTCACCGTATTTCACCGTCCGGAATACGATGCCGATTGTTTCCAGTACCATTCTGTTGGGTTACTTTGCTGTGCCTGTTGTGAACGGAAGTGAAGATACAGAAAATATTTGCGCCAAAATTGTGTGCTCGATGGACATTTCCTTTTTAAAATGATCGGGGAAGACAAAAAAATGGTGGATGGCCACCCCCAGTGGATCGGGGTCCGATAATCCAATGGCGGTTTCTACGTGGTTTTTTGACATGCCACTCACCAATGCTAACTGTTGCCAGGTAATTGTTGCATCCAAGACGGGCCAAGATTCTTCAGGGTAGGCCATCACAAAGGCTCTGGCATATTCATAGAGGCCTATGTGGTAAAATTTTCCGGGGTTGAAGAATGCGTGCATCACATTTTCAGCGGAAAAAATAAGACAGCCGTCCGGGGCATACAACTCGGACGAGTGTGGATATGGGTACTCCGGCGACGGGAATGGTCTGGGATAAACGATTATTTTTTCAAATGCAGGGAATAAAAACTCTTCGCGGTGGAAGGTGAGCGATACCGCTTGGGCCGCCAGCGCCAGTTCTACATCGGGCGGCAGAAAATCTTCCTGCCAACCAATGGGGGTCCAATGGGTACCCATGCGGAACAACCCAATGCGACTTTCATATTTTTTCTGATCTGCCGGCGATAGCCTTTGATAGAAACCACAAAAACGCGCCAGCAGATTGGTAAGTCCTGCGCTGAGGCGTGGCGGGTTGCGGCGGTACCACCACCAGTTTATTTGTGGACTCAGGATGAAAATGAGCGCTCCGATGATCAAAAAGGGGACCATCCAAGGTGCATAGGAACTGTCCACGTTCCAAGCTAAGTATAAAAACGACAACGTCCCAAGTAGGAACGGAAGGGCTAAAAGGTTGGCAAACATGTATCTTTTGTTTATTCCGCAGGCAAAGGTACGAGGTAAACATAGATGCGCCGACCAAACATTGGGTGGCGCTTATTTCCACCTTTCAAGTTTGGGAATTGATCTGGTGGCCAGCCAAGCAAAAAAAACGTTGAAGCCGCTTTTTTGCATTTCTTGGATGCAAAATTTCTGCATCTTTGCCACGGTGTCAATTTCAGGTGGCGTTAAAAACGCTCCGTTCTCATAACACATGGAGCAAAACTTTTTGCTTTTTGTTCCGTCTTTCTCAGTCCCCCCTCCTTTTTTGTCGTTCTTCAGTGGAAATCCACAGCTCTGGCAAAATTTATATTCTTTCATGGTCATGGGTTCTTGTCACTCTTAGGTAGTCACGTCTGAGACAAAAAATGGGCCATTTTGGGCCATACAGCGTGCCACCTAACCAGTTACAACTTTTTATAGAAAAATTTAGAAAGGGTACACATTTTCCGGTGAAGAAACCGGGTTTAGTTCTTTGATATAACGGAAAAGAAAAATGGAGGGGAAATTTGTGTTTCTCACGCATAAATCCCCCCTTCCATGCGCCGAAGCGCCCACAAAGATATTCTCAATTTTTTGC
>JBIPOY010000269.1:0-4952 GCA_044378705.1 Saprospiraceae bacterium | reverse complement strand
GTCATTGCGTCAATACGGCTGGTGAAGAAGTTGTAAAAAATAATCGCCAGTGCGGAGGTTCCGATACCGAGGGCGGTGTTGATCAGGGCTTCAGAGATACCAGTAGCCAAAGCCGTGGAGTCAGGAGCGCCGGCATTGGCCAACGATGCAAATGAGCGAATCATCCCCAAAACTGTACCCAACAAACCGAGCAGCGTCGCAATAGAGGCCACCGTCGCCAGGATGTTCAGGTTTTTCTCCAACATTGGAAGTTCGAGCGTTGTAGCTTCTTCTACTTCTTTCTGAATGGCGATCACTTTTTCGTCTTTTTCCATGCCCGTTGCTTTAGACATTTCGGCGTACTTGCCCAAGCCCGCGCGCACCACATTGGCTACGGCACCTTTCTGTTTGTCGCAAGCGGCTGTAGCACCTGCAATGTCATTGCGATCCAAGAAACCTTTGATACCGCGAACAAAAGCGTCAATATTGCCTGCACCGCGGGCCTGACGCAGGGTAATGAAACGCTCAATCACAAAAACAATAACGGTAAAGAGCAACGTCATCAGGATTGGAACGATGAAACCACCTTTGTAAATGGTACCCATATAATTGCCGGGCAGGGGGTCTTTTGTGTTGTCGCCGTCGGCAAAGTTGCTCGAGGCGCCGAATACTTGACTGAAAATCACGTAAGCGACTACGTACAAAACAGGAATAATAACATAAGGAAAAATTGCGGTTAGGCCTCCTTGTTGTTGTGCTTGTGTAGGTTTTGCTGCTGTCATGCTGCGTTGAAAATTTAAGTGAATGAAAGTTTAGTTTGACAATAGTCTCCGACTGAGGGCAGCATACTGAACCAGATTTTCCATTTCTCGACTTGGTTTAAAAGCAAGATGCGAGGTGTTGAAGAAATGGCGTGTGGCCTGCAAAAAAAAAATTGCTCCACAATCCGGAGTATGCTTCCCATCAAAGGCGAATTTTCTCGGCGGTAAAAATAGTGTATGACTTACAATTACCACCAAGCCAGTTTGTAAAATCATTTTGAACACTGCTGTATTTGACCGATTAACGGGCATAATCAGGCCAAAATCCATAAATAATTGCCATAAATGGCTATATTTTATTTTAGATAATTCTTTTGCACGAAGAAAAAACATCCTCTTTTTGCCCCAAAAAACGGTTGCTACTGCCGGATGCCGGGCAACTGCCATTGTTGTTACGACTGTACTGCTGCGCGAATTCGGACCAGACGCTCCAACAAGACCTCCAATTTTTCCAAGGGCAACATATTGGCGCCATCTGATTTTGCGGATGAAGGATTGGGGTGGGTTTCGATGAACAAGCCATCGGCTCCAACAGCAATACCGGCACGGGCGATCGTTTCAATCAGCGCCGGGCGCCCCCCCGTGACGCCTGCACTTTGGTTGGGCTGTTGCAGTGAGTGGGTGCAGTCCAATACCACCGGCACCCCAAAGGTTTGCATTACCGGTAGCCCGCGGTAATCAACCACCAAATCTTGGTATCCGAACATCGTACCCCGTTCCGTGAGCATGACATTCGGGTTGCCTTCTTCCTGCACCTTTTCAACCGCAAAACGCATGGCCTCGGGACTCACAAACTGCCCCTTCTTGATGTTCACGACCTTACCGGTCTGGGCAGCCGCCGCGAGCAGGCTTGTTTGGCGACAGAGAAAAGCAGGAATTTGAAGCACATCCACATACTGCGCCGCAATGGCTGCTTCCGCGTCAGCATGGATGTCGGTAACGGTGGGGATATCAAAATGTTCGCCTACCCGGCGGAGGATATCCAGGGCTTTTTCATCCCCTATTCCGGTAAAAGAGTCTCGCTTGCTGCGATTTGCTTTTCGATAGGAACCCTTAAAGATATAAGGTATGTGCAGGCGCTGACAAATTTCGTTGACCTGTCCGGCAATATCGAAGGCCATTTGTTCACCTTCAATGGCGCAGGGACCTGCCAGCAAAAAGAAATTGCCGGAGCCGGTGTTTTTAAGGCGGGTAAGGTTGAGCATGTTTTCTATTTTAGGAAACGTAACTACTATAGGTGGTTACGAAGAACAAAGATAGAGCGCCCAAGTACAATCCCACAAGAATAACCCATTCAACTGCAAAAAGCCATCACTCATACCGAAGCGACTCAATCGGATCGAGCTTTGCGGCCTTCAATGCGGGATAAAAACCTGAAACAATACCAACGATCATACAGAGTGAAAAACCCAGTAACATCCACGCCCAAGGTATTAGAAAAGTGCCGCCCAAAATAGGGGTCACGATGTTGCCCATCAGAATACCGAGAAAAATACCCACCAAGCCACCAATTTGGCAAATTACGATCGCTTCTGTCAAAAATTGCAGCAAAATACTGCGCTTGGTAGCGCCCAAGGCCTTGTAAATACCTATTTCCCGGGTACGTTCTGTGACGCTCACCAGCATGATGTTCATGAGGCCGATGGCTGCGCCCAAAAGGGTCATGAGCCCAATGGCCACCGCTGCCAAACGCAGTGTCGTGGTGTTTTCTTTCAGAATGGCCACAATGCTGTTGCTGGCAAACACCTCAAAATCATCCTCTTCCCCGGGACGCAGGCCACGTACCTGCCGAAACAAGCCCGTTGCCTCTGACTGAGCCGCTTCGAGTGCCGTGGCATCCGAGACCCCTACCAATAGATCGTAATCCTTGTCGTCCCCTGCTCCATACAGCGCTTTTACGTTGACCAAAGGAGCATATACCTTTCGATCACCGGAATCATTCATACTGGAACCTTTGGGCGCCATAATGCCGACGATACGATAATGTTGGCTGTTTACACGGATGATTTGGTCTATTGCACGGTCATTTTTATCGTCAAACAGCATTTTTACAATTTCCGGCCCCACGACGACAATGGGCGCGCCATCTTCTACTTCCGATTTTGAAAAATTTCGACCCAAGGCAATTTCGACCCCTTTTATATCCATGTAGTTCTCATCAACCCCTTCGAACTGTATGTTGGGATTGGATTTTATATCGGCAAATTTCACAACCGCAATGTTGCTGCCGTTACAACCGACGGCCACTTTCGCCGGAAAATTGAATCGCTCCTTGAATTCCATCGCCTGGCGGTATGTGACGGCTTCTGCTTGTTTCGCCATCTTCCCCCTTCTATTGCTTTTGAAATCGCCTCCCTTTCGTTCAATGCTGAAAGAATTGGCCCCCAACCCAGACAGATTGTCGCTGAGCGAAAAAGCGATGGCATCAATGGCGGTCAAAATACCCACCAAAGCCATGATTCCAAACGCAATAATGAGCAAAGTGAGCACCGCTCGTAGCATATTTGCGCGGATATTTTGAAAGGCCATGCTGAGTATCTCTGAAAATGGCATATTGTATGGTATTAGAATGTGCGTAAGTGATTTTGATGTTTGGTTGATTGCAAATATTTGATTTTAAAATGATTGCAATCACACGTCATTCACAAATACTTTGTGTTGACTATCTATGGTAAAAACGGGGGGAAGCGTATGCTCCAACATATTGGATCAAATGTACCGGAACCTATCACATCCCTGGCATTAAATAGAAGCAACCTTTTTAATATTCGATGAATGAGGGCATTTGGCAGATTTAGCAGTACTGGTAATTTGCAATAACATCAAGATGAATTACACCAACGAAATGATACACCGACCACCGGTATTTGACCCATTCACGTTCGTTTCAGCAGGCCAAAGTACTCGGCATGGCGGCGTCAGTCCGGCGCCTTGGGCCACCCTGAACCTCGGGCAAAACACCGGAGACACCGCCGAGAATGTAGCGGAAAACCGGCGGCGTTTTTGTGCCGCCCTGGGCTTTGGGGCGCAACAACTGGCCTGGTCAGAGCAGGTGCACAGCGATCAAGTCCGAAAAGTGACTACTCCCGGCGGTACGGAAGGTTTTGATGCCTTGATCACCAACGTTCACGGTATCTTGCTGGCCGTTTCCGTGGCCGATTGCGTACCTATATTGGTGTATGACCATGAACACCACGCCATCGCCGCCATTCACGCAGGGTGGCGAGGTACCGTGAAGGGCATTGTAACCAAAACACTGGATCTAATGGCCGCCCATTTTGGCAGCAGTGGTATGCACTGCGTTGCATACGTGGGTACGTGTATAGACGAGTGTTCATTTGAAGTAGGCGAAGCGGTGTTCGAAGCGTTTGATCCGCCATTCAAGCGTTTTGAGGAGGGGGCGCAACGATTTTTTGTTGACTTAAAAAAAGCCAATATAGCCCAATGTCTTGATTTTGGTATCCCGCGTGGGCAAATAGAAACGTCACCCTTTTCCACCGTTTTAAACAACGATGATTACTTTTCCCACCGGTTGGAGCGGGGCGTTACCGGCAGGATGATGGGTGCCATTGGCTTGAAGTCGCGATGATTTTTACCTTTGGGAAAGATACCACCCTGTCTGGCCAAAAAAGCCTGTTTTTTTCTCACACCCGACCATCTAAGGAGCTACGAAGAACACATGATTGATTCATACCATACCATTGCCGCGCCAAGCACCGGCGAATACAAAGACAGGGGTAGTAAATTCATCGCCTATACGTGGCCGGTGCGCAGGGAAGAGGAGGCCATGGCCTGTATTGAAGGGCTACGGAAAGAGCATTTCAAGGCGAGACACCACTGTTTTGCCTGGCGGTTGGGGCTAGACGGCCTCCGTTTTCGTGCCAACGACGATGGCGAGCCCAGCGGAACAGCCGGACGACCTATCTTGGGTCAAATAGATACAGCGGGGCTTACCGATGTGGTGGTGGTGGTGGTGCGCTATTTTGGCGGGGTACTGTTGGGGGCTTCCGGGCTCATTCAAGCCTACCGGGAGGCTGCGGCAGCAGCACTCCGACATGCCACTGTACTGGAAAAAATTGTACAAGACAATTTTTGTATTCATTTTGATTATGCACTGATGCCTGATCTGATGCACACAATAAAAAAACTTGA
>JBIPOY010000267.1:0-4961 GCA_044378705.1 Saprospiraceae bacterium | reverse complement strand
TTGTGCCGGAAGTTGTTCCAAGAGGGCATTAAGCCACCCATTTTACAGTCCAATTCCAACATCGAGCCATACTCGAGCAGGAGTTTTTCGAGGTAGGGCTCTGTGAGCCAACACGTAGAGCAGACAGGATCGGTAAAATAGAGTACTTTAATGGGAGACGAATTCATACCTGATAACGTTATGCCTGAACAGATGGTGAAAATCTGAAGGGATTAACATACCCCTAAGCGCTGACGTAGTACGCAAGTATAGGGCTAATGGTTACAGTTCAAACCAAACTTTGCTTTGATTTTCCGCATCACCGTTGTAATTGATCAGGATTTCTTCCCCTGCGGGAATGGACTTAATGCAGTAAAAATCAATGGTTTGGGCTTCGAAATCCATTCCATATTCGGCATTGGGGGCGTAGGAGTGGTTGTACAACGATCCGTATCCAAGGCAAAAGGCGTACCATTCGCCCTTTTCACCCCAGTCGAAATAGTAATCATCAAGCACCGTTTGGCGCACACTTGCCAGCTCTTCCTGGGGAAACAGGATGATGGGACATACCTCAATGACCTCGCCCGCTTCAATATCACGACCGGCAAAAACGCCTTTCCCATGTACTTCAGAATAGGCGACAAAAATAGGTGCTTGTTGAAGGCTCATAAGCGGGTGAAATAGATGGGTGGTGGATACAGTAAAGGAGTTAGCACTTATAGGCTCGGCAAAAAATCAGCCATGGAACGTTCCAGTGCTTGTACGCCTTCGGTGGTCATGGGGACCAATGGCAGGCGGACTTCCCGACTGCAAAGTCCCTGAATTTCAAGTGCTGCTTTCACGCCAACGGGATTACCCTCGGCGAACAGCAGTTTATACAGTTCAAGCAACTGGAAATTATATTGTTGTGCGTCGCCAAAATCTTGTTTTAAGGCCCGATGGACCATCTTGGTGAAGGGAGCGGGAAGCGTATTGGCGATGACAGATATTACGCCATCCCCGCCGGCGGCAATAATGGGTAAGGTAATAAAATCATCCCCACTGAACACCAGAAAATGCCCCGGACGATCCTTGATGATCTTCATGATTTGGTATAGATCATTGGAGGCTTCCTTTATACCTAGAAAATTATTGCTTGCGTGGGCGAGGCGCAGGGTTGTTTCTGCGCTCATGTTTGACGCTGTACGACTGGGGACATTGTACAGGATAAGAGGCCTAGGAGAAGCCTCTGCAATGGCCATGTAGTGTTGAAAAATACCTTCTTGGCTGGGTTTGTTGTAAGCGGGGTTACTCGACAACAGGGCATCAATACCATCAAAATTATAGTTCCTGATTTTCTGAACGAGGGCGGCTGTGTTGTTGCCGCCAAATATACCGGCCACGAGGGGCACACGTCGGCGGTTGACGGTGATGATAAAATCGAGTATTTGTTGGTGCTCTTCGTCGGTTGTGGTGCTGGATTCGCCGGTGGTACCAAGGCCAACGAGGAAGTCCACGCCACCGTCAATCACGTGTTCGATGACACGCTCAAGGCCCTCCCAATCAATTTGGCCTTGGAGAAAGGGCGTTACCAAAGCAACCCCCGTACCGCGCAATTTTTCTTGTAGCGTTTTCATTTGTTGGCAGGAATGGCTTCCGAGAGTTTGCGATAGTGCCCCATGTTGCTGTATTTATGGATACGGGCTGTAATACGCTCTTCAGCGTCTTGGGGCATTATTTTGGATAATTCCGCTTTGATATGATTTTTCAGCGTTTCAGCCATTTGCTCCGGGGCATTGTGACAACCGCCAAGAGGCTCAATGACAATGTCGTCAATTAGTCCAAACGAAAGCATGTTGTCTGCATCCAGCTTCAATGCTTCAGCAGCCTGTTCCTTGAAATCCCAGGAATGCCAAAGGATAGACGAACAGGACTCCGGGGAAATAACCGAATACCAGGTATATTGCAGCATAAATACTTTATCACCCAAGCCAATGCCCAGCGCACCGCCGGAAGCACCTTCTCCAATGATGTAGCATAAAATAGGTACCCGCAACTGCGCCATTTCGAAGAGATTCCGTGCAATGGCCTCCGCTTGTCCCCTTTGCTCAGCCTCAATACCCGGAAAAGCCCCGGGAGTATCAATGAGCGTAACCACCGGAAACCCGAAACGCTCTGCCATTTTCATCAATCGAAGGGCTTTCCGATACCCTTCCGGATTGGCCATGCCAAAATTGCGATACTGACGCATTTTGGTGTTCACACCTTTCTGATGCCCAATGATCATCACTGTCTGTCCGTCCAAATCGGCAAGACCACCCACGATGGCATGATCGTCACCGGCATATCGGTCGCCGTGCAGTTCCACAAACTTTTGGCACATCGTGGTGACATAATACAAAGTGTAGGGCCGATCGGGATGCCGGGAAAGCTGTACTTTCTGCCAGCCGTTGAGGCTTGAAAATATTTCCTTGCGTTTTACCTCAATTTTCCCCTCCAATTCACGCACCATGTCTGTCACATCGAGTTCGCCCTTCTCACCCACTTCTTTGATTTTAACCAATTGTTCGTAAAGCGCTTCGAGGGGCTTTTCAAAATCCATGAAGGTAGTAGCCATAGAAAGTCTGTTAAAGGTTGACGGATTGGTTGATGATTGCAGCACCCGTGCCGCGTCCACGAAGCTCCAGTAACTTCGAGCACAAAGGTAACTAGCAAAGTGGTGAAAACAGCGCCGCAATATTTTTCATATTTATTTTTAAAAATGCTTGGTGGTTCGAATCCGTTTGTTCTATCTTTGCCCCGCTTTAGAAGCATGGATCGGTAGTTCAGTTGGTTAGAATGCCGCCCTGTCACGGCGGAGGTCGCGGGTTCGAGTCCCGTCCGGTCCGCTCAAAGTTTTTCCTAAATTGTCCAAAAGCGTGTAAATCAATGATTTACGCGCTTTTTTTATTCTAATATCTTCCATAAAATTCCACTTTTTCCCGCTTGCTTGGTTGCTCTGTGGGTTTCTCGAAAAATAATCGAAAAAAGGAAACCAGGTAAATGTATTGTTTTGGAATTATTTGGAATAACAGACTGAAAATCAGCTATTTAGGCGTTGTTTATCTCTGGGAAGTTCGTATTTTTGCGTCACAAAATGGAGGGCTCACTTTAAACATGATGCCTTATGTCGGCCAAAACTTCATCCTTCTCGCTCTTATTCTATGTAAGCTGAGTGGATCAAAGAACTAAAAAAAGTAGGCGTAACCCGGTATTTGTTATGGGAAACATACCGTGTTTCAAATCCAGACGGATATGGATACAGCCAATTCTGCGAACATTTAAAGTCCTATGTGGCCCGCAAGGACTTGGCCCTAGCCCTGGAACATTTGCCCGGTGAAGTACTCATGGTGGATTTTGCAGGAAAGAAGTTACACTGGGTGGATGAGTCAAGGGGTGAACTACAAGATTGTGAGGGTGTTGATGGCTGTATTCCCCTGGAGGTTCAGCACCTTGTTAAATTCAGCATCTGAAAACGAAATTTGATTGTGTTTTTCTAATTGGCTTTTAAGGTTAGCTATCAGTGCTTTTTCGTCTGCAATAGGAAAGTTAGCGTGACCCAATTTTTGTAACTGGGCAATCAATTTTTCTTCTAATATTTGTTCGCTTTGCTTACTCATTAACTACTGCATTTGGGAGCATCAGCAAAAATGGCAATGCTTGATTGTAATCCAATTCGGGGTATTCCAAACCTAATAAGCGGATGTTGCTATAATATTTTTGGTGTTGGTTATAATACATCTTTTCGCTTTGCACAAACCACGCTTTTTCTCCTAATTTTTGTGCTAAAAACCATTTTTCATATAATCTGGCACTACGTCCATTTCCGTCATTCCAAGGATGAATTTTCACAAATACCAAGTGAATCAATGAAGCGTAAAAAAACACTTCATCAATATTCATTTCTGTTTTCAGTAAAATGGACAAATCGGCATAAAACTTTTTCATTTCTGTTTCTACCTCAAAGGGTGATGCGGCTACATACTCAATTCGTCCATCTGGTGTAGATACATACATATTCTGTGAGCGTAGTTTTCCCTGTCGGTTTTTAGCAAATATATGTTTGCTTAGTAACTTGTGTGCTTCTGCAATGTTTTTTTCATTGATTTCATTTGATTTGGCAAACGTGTAAGCGTTGTATAGGTCATCAATCCTCTTGGTGTAATCAGGCAAAAATTCAATGCCAAATTTTTTATGCTTGATGTAGCTGTCCAATTCAATGTCTTCACCTTCAATTTTGCTACTATAAACTGACGAAACCGAAGTATAAAAACTAAAAGTATCAGTAGAAATTTCTGCATCTTGCAAGGCATCAAATGCTTTTTGCAAACTTTTTGGGACTTGCTCCAAGTATGTAGAGCGCAAATCAATGGGTATTATTTGTAGTTTATGTACTGTCATTTTGTTTCAAATTTCTTTTTAAACTCGTTTTGGTAGTAGGATGCTTTCTTTTCACCACCCGATAACATATCAAAAATAAGTTGATTGAATATTTGTGAAGAAGTCATTATATCCTCTTCTTTTACTTCGGGACTTTAGTGTCTGTCCATACAGTCATAGCCGCTCATAAAGATAAGGCGGTCAATGAATTATTCCCTTAGCTGTCGAATAATTTTTGTAACCAGTTAGCACGTTTTTTTGGATAGAAAAACTGTACAAAAACAAAATTTGCGCTGAAATGAAACTACCCAACGACATATCAAGTTGCCACCGGATCATCTTGGAATTGGCTTCGGTGATTGAGGCGATTACGCCTCAACTTGCAGGGTATGTTCAACAAATAGAAGCACAACGGGGTCAGATCGTCCTTTTAGAGTCACGCGTGAAAGAATTGGCGTCACAAATAAAGCAGAATAGTCGTGAGTCGTCCGTCTTCTTCGGACATGTATCGTCAAAAACCAGCTTTTCCGCGTGTTAAAGGCGGTAAAATTGGTGGAAAAAAGGGTCATAATGGTGGCACGCTC
>JBIPOY010000266.1:0-4975 GCA_044378705.1 Saprospiraceae bacterium | reverse complement strand
GTGAGCCGAAGGACTCGGTCCTTTTTCTCACAAATGTCTCGGTATCGTAACGCTTCCATGCCGCTAAGGTAGGTACGCGCCATCTTATCTCACTAATTCTGTATACTATCTATTATATATACCCCCTCATTCAAATTGATACGAGCCCTATCCAAATAGTACCACCATTCACCACTATGACCCTCAATAACCTCATGCAGATGGATTGCGTTTAGAGACTGTTCCCAAGAAAATTCAACCGGGAAGTTTGAATAAAGATAGCTTGCCCAAAGTAATGGCAAGATAATACTTAATAAACAGGTAAAAATAAATCTTCCTATGAAAATGTAAGAAATTCTTTTCTCATTTAAGCACTTCAAACAAAAAAATAAAAATGGAATGAATAATCCTACAAGCCATTTTGTCAAAATAGCAAAATTTGTAATAATAACAATCCAAATTATTTTATTCGTACTCCATTTGCTTAAGGCCTGTCTAACAGTAACCCACGCGCCTAATTCTATCCAGAAAAGCAATAGTGTGTCCACATGGTCTGTAGGAATTCTACCCCCACAAATTTCTATCACAAAACCATTTACACTTTGAAAAAACGCGGCCAATAAACCAATGTTTTTATTTTCTGGATATAAATGTATAGCAATTTTATAGGTTAGAGCTATGGATAGAGTAGAAAAAATAACCGATGGTAGTCTTAATGCTAATTCGCTGACTCCCCAAAAATGCATAGAGATTGACATCAACCACAACGAAAAGGGTGGTTTGTGAAGCCAAATGTAATTGTTTGTCCAATCTTTGAAATCGTAATTAAATATTGTTGTTTTATGAAGTAAAGGCATTAACATATTATCCATTAGATTCTTAGCCACTAATGCATGATATCTTTCATCCCAATCGTGTAGAAATTGGTCCGATGAGACAAAAAGCCTTAAGATAAATCCAAGTATTAGTATTGCCCAAAAACCCTTTGCAGATTTGTTCGCATTGTTATATGCCATCCATAATAAATAGATAGCAATTACAATTATTGAGACACCTTTGAGTATTTGGCTCATTCTTTAATAAACAAAGTTGAAAGTACAATTTGTCCATCAATAAAGGATATTCGGTACAATCCACTATTTAAGGTTGTGACATCAATAATATCAACACTTGTATCAAGTAATTTTTCTGCTTTTAAATTGCCATATATGTCCATTATTTGGATAATTCCGGGCGTAAATTCAGAAGAGATAGGAGAGATAATTTAAACAGTAATGACACTAGTAGTTGGATTTGGTGAAATAGCCATATGCTTACCGCATTCTGGTACTAGTGGGTTTGGCAAGGTTGTTGAAACGGAAAAAAATGAGGACTCACCGCATACATTTCCTGCTTTGACTTTAATGTTTGCAACCCAACCTGGAAAGAAACAAAAATCAAAAGTTTGGTTTTTACTCGTATATTCAATATTACTCGCACCAATTTTCCAAACGTAGTATGTTGCATCACTACCTCCAATAGTATTTGCATAAAAACAACAATCGTCTTCCTTAAATAAAAAGGTAATTCCTGTTGGTGTAAGCGGTGGGGCTACATTGACAACGATGACATTAGTTTTAGTCTCAACATAACCACTTGGGAAGGTCACCGTTAATGTTAAGGTTTGAATACCAGGGGTAACTGCAGTAATGCTTACCTGGTCTTTTACCCCGGGGGGAACACAATTCCAATTTTGCCAAGGTATTATTCCAATGTTTAAGCCAGCAGAGCAACTCCAAGAATATGTTGCACCCGGGATATGTGTGGCAAATACGGTTTCTGTATCACCAACGCAAAGTTCCTCAGGGGCAAACAATTGAATAGCCTCATTTTGCTTTTTCCACACTTTAACATAATCAATTTCATAAATTTCGGGCCCTTCCAAAAAAGTATTAGAATTACAATAAAGTTGACAGCCATGTGGGGTTTCCCACACTAAATCTTCGCAATAATGCCAACCACCACAACCTGCTGCACAACCTTCAACGGCCAAATTTAATATAATAGGCATGGGGTTGTAGTTACGATGATTGTGAATTGTATATTTTAAGCTCCCATCAACATAGAACCCCAAAATATCCTTAGTCCACTCTAATCCATAAGTATGGAAATCTTCGCAGCCATTACTTCCGTCAATCTCTATCTCTTTTACTTTGTGAGTAGCCCCTTCCGTCCCTTCATTAACTCCATCATTGTCAGTTTCAAACCATGAACCGGCAAAAAAATCGCTGCAATTGCATCCACAGAACTCAAAAACATCTATTTCACTATATGTTTTGGATCCACACCCTGACCAAAACCAAAATGCTGGCCACAGGCCATCTCCATTAGGCATTTTGGCTCTGATTTCAAAATACCCATACGCAAGAGAAAAAGGAGAAATTACTTGTCCCGAAGAATATCGTTTTACATTTCCATTACAAATAATTATCTCATCCCTTGCCTCAATTATTAAGCCCCTCCTTGCTCTTTCACATTTGCTGACATATAAAACATTGATTCCTCACAATCTCCAGCTCCGTGTGAAACACAATCGTCCGCACCCCAAGTTAAAATGCCATCATTAAATTCTTCATCATAAATTAGATTATATCCCCCAGATGATTGTCCTGAAAGAATCGAGACAAATAATAAAATGAAGGAGTAACTAAGTAAGAACTTAAAAAAGTTGAGAATTTTTCTCATGATTTCAGATTAAATTTGGCTCAAATGTAAACCTTTTTTCCATTTCAAATTTTTGGTATTAGGCTTTGAATCCTTCGGGTTTAAAATATGGATTTTAGTAATATGATATTGGCAATATAAGCCTCCCACCAACCCTAGGGCAGACGCATGAATATAGCGCAGTGATCTGGAATAAACTTCATACGTTTCCTCCCCGTCAGGTACTACCCCAAGCATATCAAGTGCACTTCTCCGTCGCGCTAGGGTCATTTTTTGACCCGGCACCACTTCTGTGCGTGTCCAGGCCAAGGCACTTAATCAAAATCCTGCCACGCATGGCGTTCCCCTTCAGCTTTTCTTGGTCTTCCCAATCAATGCCAAAAGCGCTCAAACCAAGCCCAAGCGAGACAGCAATTTGGTATCGTGCTGTACGTTTCTGCTTGGCGACAACGCCAAGCAGGGCGCTTGGCCCTGCGTTGAGAAGCTAGGCTTGGGGAATAAAGTCCAGACTGCATCTCAATGGGATTGAAGCCCAAGCGAGTCGGAAACGGCTACTTTTTATCTCAGATGAGCCCACTTGAATCGTTACAAATTATTTTGTTTAATTTTTTGAATAAAAGCGTAAACAAAACGACATTGCAGCCTGTTTAATGGTGCATTGAGGCACTCGTTAGCGCTACTATTTTGAAAGAAAAGAAAAAAGTCATTGTTATTGGTTCCGGTTTTTCCGGCTTGTCTGCGGCATGCCACCTTGCTGCGGGTGGATATGCTGTGACTGTATTGGAGAAGAACAGCGTGCCCGGAGGCCGTGCCCGTCAATTTGAGGCCGAAGGTTTTGTATTTGATATGGGACCCTCTTGGTATTGGATGCCGGATGTTTTCGAAAAATTCTTCGGTCATTTTGGCAAAAAAGTATCCGACTATTATGATTTAAAGCGACTTGACCCTTCGTATCAGATTTTTTTTGGAAAAAATGATGTCATGACAGTACCTGCTTCCATGCAAGCGCTGGAATCCCTTTTTGAGCAGGTAGAGCCCGGTAGTACCCCCCATTTACGGTACTTTTTGAAGGAAGCTGCCTACAAGTACAAGGTGGGAATGGGTGTTTATGTACACAAACCCAGTAAGAGTATCCTTGAATTTTTGGATTGGCGCGTGCTGACGAGTTTTTTCCGACTTGATATGTTCAAGCCCTTGTCCAAACATGTCAGGAGTTTGTTTGAAAACGACAAATTGCGGCAGTTGTTAGAGTTTCCGGTACTATTTCTTGGCGCTACACCTCAAAAGACCCCCGCCATGTACAGTCTGATGAACCATGCTGACCTAACCCTAGGCACTTGGTATCCCATGGGTGGCATGTATAAAATAGTGGAAGGGATGACGCGCCTGGCCAAAGACCTAGGAGTAACATTTGAATTGCAACAAGAAGTGACGCACATTGATGCCCATGGAGGCCGTGCGAACAAGGTGGTCACCCAACAAGGGCGGTCTTTTGACGCCGATGTGGTGGTTGCTTCCGGCGACTACCACCATATCGAGACAAAGTTATTGGACAGCGCCCATCGGAATTATTCAGATGCCTATTGGGACAGCCGCACCATGGCGCCTTCGAGCCTGTTGTGGTATATCGGTGTAAACAAACGCCTTACCGGGCTGCTGCACCACAACCTATTTTTTGACGAAGATTTTGGGATACACGCCCATGAAATTTATGAAAGCGCCCAATGGCCGTCCAAGCCTTTGTTTTATGTCAGTGCGCCCTCGGTAACCGATTCCTCTGTGGCGCCGGAAGGCAGTGAGAATCTTTTTGTTTTGATTCCGGTTGCGCCCGGCCTCGAAGACAGCCCTGCCGTTCGAGAACATTATTTCAAACTCGTAATGGATCGGCTGGAAGCCCTGACAGGCCAAACGATACGGGATTCTATCGTGTACAATCGTTCGTACGCACATGCAGACTTTGTGTCTGACTACCACGCCTTCAAAGGCAATGCGTACGGATTGGCCAACACCTTGCTCCAGACGGCGTTTTTGAAACCGGCGCTTAAAAACCGCCACTTGAAAAATTTGTGGTACACCGGTCAACTTACGGTACCCGGACCCGGAGTTCCACCGGCCCTCATCAGCGGTGAAGTGGTAGCCAAAGAAATTTTTAAAGCGACATCACAAGATTAAAAGCCACCAACTTCTACTACACTGCTCAAACAATCACAAGGCCGTATGGACCATTCTACCCTATTTGACAATACCTGTGCGGAGTGCAGTAGCCTGATAACCCGGCGCTATTCTACCTCCT
>JBIPOY010000265.1:0-4983 GCA_044378705.1 Saprospiraceae bacterium | reverse complement strand
AACAGTTCGGGACGAACCTTCGTTCCACGGTGGCTACGTCAGTACCCAATTTTGCACGCGGAATGCAGGTGCCCATCAATGAATCTTTCAAATACCTTAAAAGTCCGGCTGTCACGGGCAGCGTGATCACAGCGGGTTACTTGGTCGGATCTGTTTGTCTGGCCATAGCTTTTATAGCCCTTTGGGGAATGAAAGAAACTTTTGACCGCGAAATGGATTACGTGGAGCATATTTAGGCTTTTTTTCACAACATTATTGATCATGCGCAAGAGGAATGAGCGTCAAAAATTAAGTGTTCAGGCAATTGCAGGAACCCACGTCGTTTTGTTGGGTATCAATTTGCCTGAAGATAAGTGCCCCGGCCTTCTAGGCTTTGCTATTCGCCGTTATGACTTAACGGAAGGTGAAATATATTGGTTACGGGGGTATAAGACCTTTGAAAGTATAGAGCCAAATCCGGCAGAGGGCGTTCAATATGCCAGCAGATTTCATCCCATACAAGGCTTTACATGGTCTGATTTTTCTGCTAAGCCGGGTTATCGGTACAAATATGAAGTTGTGGCCATGCGTGGCACCCCCCTTGATCCAAAGGAAGCTGAGCGCGTCCGTGTAACGATCAAGACAGAAAGTGCGTCTGTTGCAAAGAGCAAGCACAGTATTTACTTCAACCGCGGGGTGGCGGCATCTCAAGAATATACCCGGCGTTTTGGTGATAAATCCCCTAAAGAAGTCGGTTCTACTGCCTATGATTGGTTGTCGCGCGGTGCGGCGGAGGCCATTACAGCCTTTATGTTGCGTGCGATTGGTACTGGATGGGGCTTGAGGGTTTGTGCTTATGAATGTAGGGAAGCGCACGTGTTAAAAGCACTTTTTGAGGCAAAGTTGCGCGGTGTTGATGTCCAAATTTTGTACCATGCCCGCAACGATAGCACCAAAACGAACAATGAAAAGGCCATTCAACAATATCAGTTGACGGATATTGCCCATGCCCGAAATGCCGTGGGGCTCTCGCTGTCTCACAACAAAACAATGGTGCTGACGAAGAAAGGCAAAGCACAAGCCGTGCTCACCGGCTCAACAAATTTTAGTGAAGGGGGCATCTACGGACACAGCAATGTGGTGCATATTTGTGATGACAAGTCAGTTGCCACAAAATACCTGTGGTTGTGGGATGAATTGAAAAAAAACAGCCCGGTACAAGCATTAGCGCCACTGTTATCAAGTGCCACCCCCTTACCGCAGGTGCCGGGAACCACACCTGTGTTCAGTCCTAGAACGGACCTTTCGGCACTTGAATGGTACGCGGAGCAAGCCAAAAAGACCTCCGGAGGCCTTTTTATGACCTTCGCTTTTGGTATGCACCCCGCTTTTCAGGATGCCTATCTTGATGGTATGGCCACCCTCCGGTATGCGTTGATGGAAAAAATGAGCGGCCCCACCAGCACGCCCGCTCAACGCGTGGCCAATGAAAATGCCATCCTCCAGCTTCGTAAGTTAGAGGCCAATAAATTTGCCGTTGGATCACAAGTAGAAGAGGGAGATTTTGGACAGTGGCTTTCCGAGAGCTTATCGGGTTTAAATGGCAATGTGAAATACCTGCATACCAAGTACATGTTGGTAGATCCCCTGGGACCAAACCCTTTGGTGGTGACGGGTTCTGCCAATTTTAGTGAGGCTTCCACGGTCAAAAACGACGAAAATATGCTCGTTATTCAAGGAGATCCCCGTGTTGCCGATATCTATTTGGGTGAGTTTATGCGCCTGTATCGACATTTCGCTTTTCGCGATTGGTTGGCGTCAAAACCGGTTGGTATCGCCAAAGTTGCACATTTGGATGAGCAGGATACCTGGTGGAAACGCTATTTTGGGGATTCATTTGAATCTAGGCAACGGGCTTATTTCGCAGGATAGGATAGGGTAGGGGAAGGTTGCTGTATTGGTACTTATTTAAGAGAGGGCCAACGTATCAAATAACAAAACTACTGGGTGGGGCACTTTCAAGACGATAAGTGGCTCTATAAAGGGCCGGACAGCGTGCCACTTAAGCAGTAATAAACAAGTAATAGCAAAAAAATGGCAACGGGAAAAGCACTTTGGGTGGCCAAAGGCGGTCTGAAAATGGGTTCTGCAAAGCTGGGATTTCACGGTAATCGAACCGGTTCAATCAAGCAAAATGTTCACGATGGAGACACCTCCAATGTGTACCTTGACCGCAATCTAGGCGTAAGGTTGTTGGGCATTGATACACCGGAAATCAGTTTTGAAATTCCCGGTTCGGGTACTTTTGTGGCATTATCGAGTCCCAAGTGGGACGATCTTTTTACCTCCGGCGCCTGGAAGCGTGGTTTGGTACTTGATCAAGGCTTGTTGAAAGACTTGGAGCAACGCATTGGCAACGGATCTGGGGTGGCAAAAAACCACGCAGATCACGCCGATGCAGCCCAAAAGTCGCTCGAAATAATCATGGAACAAGATTTGGCGGCAAGCGGCAAGCCAAAAGAAGATTTTAGGCAGTTCATGGCCTTCGCCCATGAGTTTTTAGACAGTTACGGACGCCTTCTTTGTTACCTAAACAGTGGATCGGAGAATTACTCCGATCCTTCCATCGCCAATGCCATCAAACGTTGGAGCTACAACGAACGTCAACTCATGTCGGGTTGGGCCGTTCCTTATTTCATTTGGCCCAATGTGCAACCTTTTCTAAACAATCAACCTTTCAACCGAGACAATGTGACACCAGCAGGGTTTTGGTCACGCATAAAAAAATCTGGAAAATTAAACACAGCTCGGGATGCTGTGTCTATGGCACGTTCACAAGGAATTGGTGTTTTTAATCCTGACAATCTGTTGCGGGTGATGCCGTTTGAATTGAGATTTATCAGCCGGAAAAAAGGCCCGGAACGCTATGTCATAAATCTACGAGAAGTGGGTGGAAATCTATTATTGGAACCTTCCCAATATTACACCATCCCCAATCCTGAAGATAGACTCCATATTCCACCGGAATACCTGCCCATCTTTCTTGCTTATGGTTGGAAAGTGTCTTAGAATGGGCCAATAATATGGTCCGGCTGCACAAAACCAACTACTTTGAAAGAGATGGGGCGTTCGACTCGTTGTCAGCGCCCCATCTCTTTTTTTGTTGTTTTTGTGCTGGTCAATGTTATTGAAATACACGCACATAGTCCACCACCATATTTTGAGGAAATGGCGTTGAATTGTCGGGGTTTCCAGGAAAATTACCCCCAACGGCTACATTGAAAACAAAGAAGAAATTCTTGTTGAAGGGATAAGCAGCGCCGTTCAGGGAGGCGGGCGTTATGGTTTGGTACACCACGTCATCCACCAGAAATTCGATTTTATCTACAACCCATTTCATGGAAAATACATGGAATTCATCTTGGAAATTCGCGTTCCCATCCAGGTATTTTGACATGCTGGTGAATTGGTGCTGGCTTACCGTGGCGCCGTAATGTACCGTTCCAACAACCCTGTTGGGCAAGTTGCCTGCCAGTTCCATGATATCCATCTCCCCGCAGGCCGGCCAACCCACGGCATCTATATTTGATCCCAGCATCCACAAAGCCGGCCATAAGCCTTGGCCTTCGGGAAGTGCGGCCCGAATATCAATTCTACCGAATTTGAACTGTTTTTTTCCTTTGGTTACCAAACGAGAAGAGGTATAATCCCGAGCGCCAAAATCCTGCTTTTTTGCCGTAATAACCAGATTGCCATTCACAATACTAGTGTTGTCATTTCGGTAATATTGTAATTCGTTGTTTCCCCAACCGCAATTGCCGGGGCATCCATCGCCCATTTCATACGTCCAGTTGGATAAGTTCAGGGTGTCTGCATTGAACTCGTCGGCCCATACAAGGTTGTACCCGGGGTAGGTGGTGGGGGTTGTATATCCTCCGGAGGGAATTACCAATCCAACGGTGTTGTCGTCGTCGTCTTCGATGGTGATGTTGGCAACAGCATTGGTCAGGGTAACATTGATTGGGTTGTACAATTTAACTTGAAAAAATTCTTTGGCTTCCTTGGCTTCATCGCCCACAATCTTGATTTCGATGCTCTTCTGGGTTTCTCCGGGGGCAAAAATGATTTGTCCGCTGGTCAACAACTGAAAATCATAGTCAGCGCTCGCGGTTGCGGCAACACCGGAAAACCGTACAACGGCATTGGTCTTGTTTTCACCCGTGAGCGTTATGGTAAGCGTTATGGTTTGGTCCACATCACCCTCTTGTATGGTTATATCCGACAGGGTAATAGTAGGTAGGTTAAGGTCACCGGGGGTGCCATCATCTTCTTTGATACAGCCGAAGTAGGCGGTAGAAAGCGCGCAAAAGAAGAAGAGTGTTCTGAAAAAATGAATTATTTTCATATTGTTCAATGATTTACTGGTCAATAGTTTAGTACTTGATATCATGATTGCATGATGTGAAAGTGGGTGCTTTATGGCTGTTATTGATACACCCTGACATAATCTACGAGCATTTTTTGAGGCCAGATTTTGGTATCAACGCCCATTTTACCACCCCAGTTTCCCCCGACAGCAATGTTGATGAGTAGGTGAAAATCTCGATCAAATGGCCAAGCATCCGGCCCATCATGTCTGTTTAAAAAGGTCAGATATTTTTTATCATCGAAAAAAAAGTCAATTTTATCAGCATTCCACTCGATGCTGTAAAGATGAAATTCGGTGCTTAATGTTTTGGAAAACAACCCGGCGGTCGCTTGCGTTCCCATGATGTGGTTGAAACTTTGTGTATGCACAGAACCGTATAAACTGTCCGGTAAATACCCAACATTTTCCATGATGTCAATTTCGCCACTTTTGGGCCAACCACCATATACCCAATCGGTTGGCAGCATCCAAATGGCAGGCCAAACACCCAATCCGTGGGGTAGTTTGGCACGCACTTCAATGCGTCCATAGGTCCAGTCACCTTTGTGCTTGCTGACCATTCTAGCAGATGAATA
>JBIPOY010000264.1:0-4985 GCA_044378705.1 Saprospiraceae bacterium | reverse complement strand
GCTGTTGGTACCGTGTTTAAAACTATTTTCTACCAATGGAAGCAACAACAATGGTGCAATGAAGGTGTGAGGGTTGTCAATATCTTCTTGATAAACGACGGACAATCGGTTGGTGTATCGCAGTTTTTCCAATTCAATATAGTCATGGATCACCTTTACCTCTTCAGAAAGTGTTATACGGGGTTTTCGGCATTCGTACAGCATGAATCGCATGATTTTAGATAGCATCATGATAGCATCGGCTGTATGGTCCGATTTTTTTCGGGCGAGCACAAAAAGGTTGTTGAGGGTATTGAACAGAAAATGGGGATTGGTTTGTGCGCGTAGGAAACTGAGTTCCGACTGCATTTTTTCGCGCATCAATTCCTGTTCATATTCTTTGCTTTGGTAGTGCACCCGTATCATTTTGAAAGTGACAGCTGCGGCAGTTGTGATGAACAAATCAAACTGCGTTAGTACGAGCCCATTGAGGTTAAAAATGATAAAATTCCGTTCGGGGTGGAAGATAGGGAGGTAAATTAAGCCAACAATCAGGCGATAAAACAAAGTGGCAAAAAAGACGGCCAACAGGGTGAGCAGTACGAGTTTGGCGATTTTATTTCTATCCAGGTAGAGTGGTATGATATAGTAAAAAATGAAGTACACCAGTGCAATTTTGGGAGGGAGGCTAAATCCCTCTGCGACCATGGCATTTACAAGGTTTTCCTGGATGGGAAGCCTATCTTGAATGGTGCTGAGCACACCGTTCAATAGGATATACACCAGCCAAAAAAGCAGATGGAGACCAATTCTGTGCCAATTTATCCGTGCCATTCAATGGTTTGAAATTCCGGTGGTAAGAGCAGCGTGTACAAAGACCGATCCCGTAGCCTGATTTCTTTGATGGGTATTTCAGCCCCATCCACGGTGCATTTTTTTACATACGTAGGAAACCCTACGAGGTAAATTTTTACGCTTTCGTATGACGGGACAAAGAATCCTTCTCGTCGTTGTCGTAGTATGAATGTATTGTTTATTCCGAAGGTTTCAAATAGTTTGAGGCTGAATGCGCCGTCTAGGTAGCCATATCCTTCTCCGGCATCCTCGTATAAGTGGCTGGTTTCTACCCCGTTTTTATAGTAAATATAGAGGATTAACTCCGTTATGGCCTCACCTGTATGCTGGCGGGTTGGATAGACGGGCAGTACGGCGCCCTCCCGAACAAAAAATGGGACTTGTTCCGGCATTACATTCACAAAAACTTCGCCATTGCCCGGCTGCCCGGTCCAGAAGTAATACCAGTTGCCCTTGGGTAAATATACCCCCTGCCGCTGTACTTTGGGTTGAATAACCGGACTGACGAGTAAGTGCTCCCCGAAAAGAAAATCGCGTTCCTGATCCCAGAGTTTGGGGTCGGAAGCGTCGGCAAACAATAGGTGCCGGATAATGGGTGTACCGTCAAGGGTGTGCAACCACATGGCCGAATACAAGGCTGGTAAAAGGCAATACCGGAGTTCAATTGCTTTTTTTGCCCAGTCGGTATATTTCTCTCCAAACGACCAAGGTTCTTGATCTGAAATATGGAGTGAAGGGTCTGTGAGCAACGCTTCGTCTGCGGGCAGCGAATCGCCACTGGCGTGTTGGCCCATACTGTGTACCCGCATCAAGGGATGGAACACAGACAACTGCAGCCAGCGAAGGAACAACTCCCCGTCCGCATTTCCGGCGAAACCACCCACATCGGTTCCGCAAAATGAAAACCCTGAAATGGACAGACGCTGGCATTGAATGTTTGCAATCTGCAGGTGCTCCCAAGTGGAGAAGTTGTCTCCTGTCCAAATCGCTCCGAAACGTTGGCTACCACTAAAAGCAGCACGCGTGAGCAGAAATGGTCTTTTGTTGGGTTTCATTTTTTTGAATCCTTCCCAGGAAGCCCGGCACATTTGCTGACCATAGATATTGTGGGCTTTTCGGTGGCTACTTTTATAGCCTTCGTAATCGTGCAGCACCGTATCCGGCAGGGTTTTGTGGTTGATGTGAAAAACAGCCGGCTCATTCATGTCATTCCAAAAGCCGCTCATGCCCACTTTTTCATACAGATCTACATACAACTCGCTCCACCATGCACGCACGCGTGGGCTGGTAAAGTCTGGAAAGGCGCAAAATCCGGGCCACACGGGCCCCTTGGCGACGTCTCCATCGGGGGTCATAACAAACATGCCTTTTTCAAGCCCCTCGGCGTACACGTGGTACTCCGGGTCTTCTTTTATACCCGGGTCAATCATGGCCACGGTTTGAAAACCTTGTTCACGCAGTGAATCTACCAGCCTTTTCGGATCCGGAAAGTGTTGGTGGTTCCAAGTGAAACAACGATACCCGTCCATGTAATCAATGTCTAGGTAAATGGCGTCACAGGGTATCTCTCTGCGGCGGAACTCCCCGGCAATTTCTTGTACGCGGTTCTCCGGGTAGTAACTCCAACGACACTGGTGGTAACCCAGCGACCACATCGGGGGCAACTCATGGGTGCCCGTCAAGCGCGCGTATGCGCGGGAAACATCCAACAGCGCAGGGCCATAAATGAAATAGTAATCCATCTCACCCCCTTCTGCTGAAAAACGGCAGGTGCCAACCTCCGCGCGGTCAAAATCAAAGTGAGAGCGAAAACTATTGTTCAGAAATATTCCGTAGGCTACTTCCTGATTGAGTACGTAATAGAATGGCACCGCACGGTACATGGCATCGCTTTCCCGCCCAAATCCATAGGCATCTGTACACCAGTTTTCAAACTTTTTTCCAGCCAGATTGGTGCCGCAGGTCTTGTCTCCCAACCCCAAATAAAGGGCTTTTTTAGGATTCTTTTTCTCTATCTGCAGATCACACCAACCTTTCATTACCGTCCGTTTGGCAGAAAAACCACCTTCGTCTTCACAAATGATGCGGTCAGACTGATCATAAAACTTTACCCGCAGGTCTGCCTTTGAAACAACAACTTGTAATAACTCTGATTCCAACAGGTATTCGCTGTTGTTTTCATTGAGGGTTACCGTGATTTTTTCAGGTTCAAATGCCGGGTCGAGCGCGTAAGAAAAATCAGGTCCAAAGTTGCCGTCCGGTGCGTAACGCAGCCGAACAATACCCGATGCTGGCACCTGAATGCGGAGGCTTACGCCATTGGTGCAAACAAATTCATACGCTCCTTCACGCCAGCGGATAATGGCGATTGCACTGGGTGTGATGGTCTGGAAAACATCATCATACCGTTCGCTCACGCTGGCCTCCGCAAAAGAAATCTCGGAAGGTTTTATGTGGTTGTGGAGGGGCAACGTTTCCTCGGGTATCGTGTTGGGCGATTCTTGCATGCGGTGTGTATCAGCGTCGTGGATAGTCGGAGTATTTTTTCTTTGTCGCAAAAACGACATTCAATAAAACTGGCATACTTTTAGTAAGTACCAAATTGCTGTGTCAAGTACAAAGACAGGCTGTATTTCCCCTACATATTTCAGCAATACTTTAATCCGATTTTTAAGTATGGCAAAACCGGCAGTTTCGAGTTATCGAACTGCCGGTTTTTGTTTTTTAAAAGAATTTTTTTGATCCGTAATACCGGGACTGCTCTGCCTTACCCCGGTATTACGGATCGTTTTTGTGTGCTTTTTACGGATCAATCAAGCAGTAATTCAAACTCTACGCGGCGGTTTAGGTCGCGACCCTCCGCGGTGAGGTTGTCTGCAATGGGGCGGCTTTCCCCGAAGCCCGCATGGCGTAGTCGCTCGGTTTTGATGCCCCTGAATACCAAGTAATCATAGCACGTTTTAGCACGATCTTGGGAGAGTGTGAGGTTGCGCTCTTCTCCACCAATATCGTCTGTATAACCGCTGATTGAAAGTGTATAGGCCGGGTTTTCGCGCATTATAATCACGATTTCATCCAAAATATCGTAAGATTGGTTTTTCAAGATCGCCCTGCCGGTTTCAAACTGTACGGCCCTGGCGGCATACGCCAAACGTTCTTTTACTTCCTTTTTTACCTCGGGGCAACCGAAGTTGCTGGCTGGCCCGAATTCAGCCGGGCACTTGTCAATGTTGTCCGCTACTTTGTCGCCATCTGTATCTAGGCAACCTCCAAATGTGCCTGCTTTGTCGGGGCAAGGATCGGTTTTGTCCGGAACGCCGTCTCCGTCGCGGTCGGGTTCAGAGGCTAACACCGGGCAGCCGTTGTTGTTGGCGGTGCCGGGTTTGTTGGGGCACTTGTCGTCTTTGTCGGCCACGCCGTCACCGTCCGTATCTGGGCAACCGCGGAGCGAACCGGCCACTGTTGGGCAACTGTCGGTGTCGTCGGTAAACCCATCGTTGTCGGCGTCACGAATGGGGCACCCCTTATTGGCAGCTGTACCGGCTTCGTTGGGGCACTTGTCGTCTTTATCGGTTATGCCATCACCATCGGCATCGCGAATGGGACATCCCATATTTGACACAGGACCGGCCTCATTGGGACATTTATCGTCTTTGTCTGTTATGCCATCACCATCTGCGTCGCGCATAGGGCACCCATTGTTTTTCAATGTTCCGGCTTCATTGGGACATTTATCGTCTTTGTCGGCAATACCATCACCATCGGCATCCCGAACAGGGCAACCATTGTTGGCGGTAGTACCGGCTTCGTTGGGGCACTTATCGTCTTTGTCGGGAATGCCATCGCCGTCTGTGTCGCGAACAGGACAACCATTGTTGGCGGCTGTTCCGGCTTCATTGGGGCATTTATCGTCTTTGTCGAGGATACCATCTTTATCGGCATCGAGCACGGGTGGGCAACCATTGTTGGATGCAACCCCTGCTTCATTGGGGCATTTATCGTCTTTGTCGAGGATACCATCTTTGTCGGCATCGAGCACGGGTGGGCAACCATTGTTGGATGCAACCCCTGCTTCATTGGGGCATTTATCGTCTTTGTCGAGGATACCATCTTTATCGGCATCGAGCACGGGTGGGCACCCATTGTTGGAT
>JBIPOY010000263.1:0-4995 GCA_044378705.1 Saprospiraceae bacterium | reverse complement strand
GGCGCACAACAGGAGCAAAGAACTCCGTTACACGCTAAATCCTGCACTTGCATTGGAAGGTTATACGCTGCATATTTCCCCGCTGCGGATAGAGATCGAAGCAGCTTCTGAAGCAGGTTTTTTGTACGCCGAGCAAACATTGATTCAGTTGGCTGAGCAAAACGACCACCATGCGTTGCCCTGTATGTTCGTGCGCGATCAGCCACGTTTTGTATGGCGCGGCATGCACCTCGATGAAAGCCGCCATTTTATGGGAAAAGCTTTTGTGAAAAAATATATTGACTGGCTTTTTGCGCTGAAAATGAATGTTTTTCACTGGCACCTCACCGATGCCCAAGGTTGGCGGATTGAAATAAAAAAATACCCCCGACTGACTTCGATTGGTGCTTGGCGACCTGATCGGACAGGTATTCTCAACAGTGACGCGGATACGGCACGAATGGGAGAGCCAATGACGTACGGCGGCTTTTACACGCAGGAAGACGTCCGTGAAATTGTTGCCTATGCAGCCAAACGCCAAGTGACGATTGTACCGGAGATTGAAATGCCCGGCCATACGACCGCTGCCTTGGTGGCATACCCGGAGTTTTCGTGTACAGGTGGTCCATTTCCCATACCCGGGGGCGCAAAAAATTGTCCGTATCCCAATTATTGCGTGGGCAATGAGCAGACGTATACTTTTCTGGAGAATGTTCTCTCCGAGGTGATCGAGCTATTCCCATCTTCCTATATCCATATTGGTGGTGATGAGGTGCCGCGCGAACAGTGGAAAAGTTGTACGCGCTGTCAGGAAAGAAGAATGGCTTTGGGTCTTGCCGATGAGTCGCAACTGCAAGTTTACTTCACCAAACGAATAGAGGCATTCTTGCTTCAAAAAGGCCGACGTCTCATGGGCTGGGATGAAATAATGGAGGGTGGCAATCTGACTCCCTCTGCGGGAGTGATGGTGTGGCGCGGAGAGCACTTGGCACGGGATGCTACCGCAGCAGGCCATGAGGTTATTATAGCCCATCATTACTACTTTGATTTGTACCAAGGAAGCCCTGGGTTCGAACCGGTTACTTATGGTTATTTGCCCCTCGAAGGAGTATTCCAATACGAGCCAATACCCTCCGATTTTTCACCTGAACAACGTAAAAAAGTACTTGGGGTGGAAGGTTGTTTGTGGACAGAGAACATTTATGACACCCATCAAGCAGAATACATGCTTTTTCCAAGGATACTGGCACTGTCTGATGTGGCGTGGTCCCAACCAGAACGGCGCCACTGGGATGATTTTAAACACAATCTTCCCGGCATGTTGGAATGGCTCGACAAACGCCACACACATTACGCCACCAGTGTTTTTGATCCCACCATACAAATGGAGACGGACACGCTTTCCAAGCGCTTGCAATGTCGTTTTGAACAACAAATATCTTTTGGCGATATTCACTATTCTTTGGACGGTAGTGCGCCAACCCGCCAATCAAGCGTATTCAAAAAACCCTTCTTATTGGCCAAACCCGGAGCAATACGCGCAACGGCATTTTTACCCCACAACAGGCAAAGTAAGACACTCTCTATGTCCTATAACCCCTCCCTGGCCAGCGGGAAACTGTTTACTTTGGGCGCACCGCCAGACAACCAATACAACGGAAAGAACACAACGGCCCTCACCGATGGTTTACAAGGATCCGAAGCCTTCCATGATGGGCGGTGGTGCGGTTTTTATGGGGTAGATTTTGATATGATCATTGACCTCGGATCGCCGCAAGCCTTGACGGCCGTTCAACTGCATTGGTTGGAAGCCGAAAACAGCTGGATATACCTACCGCCGGAAATGTGGGTAGAGACTTCGATGGACGGGCACCTTTGGACGCCCCGAATCGTCCGGTCCAAAGCCGACGTTGTTGCTGCAAGCGCCAACAGGATCAAGCCTATTGTCATAGCGTTGAAAGGATTGGACGCGAGGTATGTACGGGTTTTTGCCCGCAATCAGGGGCAGCACCCCCTCTACGCAGATGGTAAGTGCTGGCTGTTTATTGACGAATTGCGGGTAGATTAACCACCTACCACAGCGGCTGCGATCTTACTGGAGAGCTCTGACATGGCTTCCGGCGAAAGTTGTACTTTGGCTTGCCCGGTGAAATGTACGTCTTCCATGCTGTTGAAAGGGATCAGGTGCACGTGCGTATGACGTACTTCATCGCCAATGACCACCACACAAACACGTTTACAAGGCACCACTTTCTTCACCGCTTTGGCAACAATTTTTGAGAACAACCACAGACCGGCGTACAGGTCATCGTCGGCATCAAAGATATAGTCTATTTCTTGCTTGGTGATGCAGAGGGTATGGCCATAAGCCTGCGGACGGAGGTCGAGAAAGGCTAGGTAATCTGGTGTTTCGGCGATTTTATGGCAGGATATTTCGCCATTTACGATGCGGGTAAAAATAGAAGCCATGTGCGTTGAGATAGACGAGGTGGATGATATGTAGTGGTAAAAGCAGCGTTCTTTAGTCGTAGAATTTTTTGCCACTGCGGGCCATTTTTCGAAGCAATGGGCTGCATCGGTAGCGATCTTCCAAGTACTCTACATAGAGTGAATCGAGTTTCTCCACGATGGTTTGGATGCCTAGGTCATCGGCCCAAGCCAGTAACCCTTTGGGGTAATTTACGCCTTGAGTCATGGAGAGGTCAATGTCTTCTCGGCTTGCGATGCGCAAGTAGAGCGCTTCGGAGGCTTCGTTGATGAGCATGGCTAAAATACGGGTAGCAATTTCGCGTCCGAGTGCCTGATCTTTAACAGGTTCTGGTATAGTGGCTCCTTCGCGGTAGTCATAGAAGCCACGTCCGCTTTTTCTTCCGAAAAAATGGGCCTCCACCAGGCGTTTCTGGGTGAAAGATGGCTTGTAGCGAGGGTCAAAGAAAAAATTGGTAAAAACGACTTCGGTCACGGCGTAGTTGATGTCGTTGCCAATGAAATCCATGAGTTCAAAGGGGCCCATTCGGAATCCACATACATCGCGCATGGCCCAGTCAATGGTTGCTTCATCCGCGATCCCTTCGTCAAAAATACGCAAGGCTTCTCCATAGAACGGCCTGGCCACCCGGTTGACAATAAAGCCCGGGGTATCTTTGGCCAATACAGTTGTTTTCCCCCAACCATCTATGAGTTTTTTCCCGCGGTCTATCACATTTTGATCGGTTTGCAGGCCGGGAATAATTTCTACCAGCCGCATTTGAGGGGCCGGGTTGAAAAAATGGACGCCTAGAATCCGCTCCGGGTGTTTTAGCTGGGCCCCTATGGCCGAAATGGAAAGCGAGGAAGTATTGCTGGCAAGAATCGTATCTTCGTTCACAATGGCTTCCATGCTCTTGAACGCAATTTGCTTGGCTTCAAGCTCCTCCACAATGGCTTCAATCACCATACTGCAATTTCTCAGCTCACTCATGTGGTCGGTAAACTTGATTCGATCAAACAGCGTACGGGCATCTGCCTCGGTCATCTTTCCTTTGTCCACTTGTATTTTGAGCGAAGCCAATATTCGCTTACCTGCCTTTGAAAGGGCAATCGTGTGGTTGTCGCATACCAAAACAGTGTGGCCCGCCGAAGCCGCCACCTGAGCTATTCCGCTCCCCATAGCACCTGCACCAAGAATACCTATTGTGTCCATGAAAAAATCGATTGAACGGCAATGATGTTTGTGGTCATCACTTCCGTATTTGATGTGCCGCAAAGGTATGATACTGATCCCTTCAAGTTACTTATTATTAACAAATGAATATCTGAAACAATCAAGTTCTGCATATTCAAGAATACCCTTTGTCCGTGTTACCTTCGCCGATATGGAACCTGTCTCCCCCAAACGTATTCTCGGCATCGACCCCGGTACCAATGTCCTAGGGTTTGCCATCATTGACGCAGATAAAAAAGCGATCAATGTCATCGAAATTGGCGTCGTTACTTTTGCCCACATCAGTGACGATCACACCGTGAAACTTCGCCATATCTTCGAACAGGTGCAGGATCTGATTGTACAATACAGCCCAACAGAGATGGCGATAGAAGCGCCTTTCTTTGGAAAAAATGTACAGTCTATGCTCAAACTTGGCCGCGCACAAGGGGTAGCCATCGCTGCCGGTATGGTCAATCACCTGCAAATCACCGAATACATGCCCAAAAAAATCAAACAGGCTGTCACCGGTAATGGAAATGCTTCCAAAGAACAAGTGGCGGGTATGCTCGAAAATATCCTACACACCAAATTTACGGAAAAATATTTTGATGCCACCGATGCACTCGCAACCGCCCTTTGTCATTGGTATCAATCTTCAGGCCCCTTGGGTACAACCACAAAATCATACACCGGCTGGAAATCTTTTCTCAAAGACAATCCAGAACGCGGAAAGTAGTACGCTGTTCTACCGTATTATAGTCACGTTTCCCTTTCGCTCCACGTGTACCATACGGCCACAAAAGACTATATCGGCTTCTAAATACCATACCTGAACGCCAGGGTTAATTTCTTGCCCCTTCAAAACACCATCCCACCCTTCGCCTGTATTCCGGGTCTCAAAAAGCTGGTTCCCCCAACGATCAAAGACGCTGAACCGAAACGTAATCAGGGATGTCCCACTGCCGAAAATTGGTCTGAAAAGAGCGTTTTCAGGGTTGTTTGACGTTGGTCTGAACACATTGGGTACGTACACAATACTTATATCTTGCCCACCATCGACCCACTCAACGGTTGCTTCCTTGCGCACGGTGCCACAGACATCGGTCGCTTCCAGCCATACCGGTCCTGTTTCTGTGGCCAATGCTGTGGTACTCTTCGTACCGTTCCACCATACCAATACGGTGGTGGAAGTATCTCCGCCACCTATCATCGGCTCTAGTAATACACCGTTACTTTCGCAGGGCAACAACGTGTTGCTCAACTCCACTTCCAAAGGAGGAATGGTGAAAACTGTTGTACTTTGAGTAAACACACATCCGTTGGAATCTGCC
>JBIPOY010000262.1:0-5002 GCA_044378705.1 Saprospiraceae bacterium | reverse complement strand
TGTACCGCTTGCGAGCGTTGGAACCTGCTACACCCCGGGGAAAAAGAAAAAGTATCCTTCTTACAGAAAAGTTTGAAAGGGGAAGAGGGCGTTTTTGTTGCCGCCAGTGATTGGGTAAAACTCACCTCCGGGCAATTGGCGCCGTGGATGCCCCAGGATTTTACGGCCTTGGGGACCGATGGCTTCGGACTTTCCGAAAGCCGGGAAAGCCTGCGTGACTATTTTGAAATTTCTCCTAAATACATCGCTTTTGCGGCTGTTCGCCGACTCAACAAACAGGGGAAAGTTGCCGACAAGGCGGTAAAAGATTTTATGAAAAAATACGGAGTGGATGGAAACAAGATGGATCCAATGAGTGTATAACGTGTTGTTTGATGTTCAAAAGGCGCCACCTCGAAATTCGGGGTGGCGCCTTCTTGTTTTATACATAACCATCGATCTGTATACAAAAATACCGGTCTTACAAGCAAGGGTAGAAAGACTCCTCCAACCGACAGATTGGGTGGTAATCCTCCTGCGAACTTAAAAGCTGGCGGGCGTGGGCATTAGTTGTTTAGCATTACCGGCATCACCAGCATCAGAATTTCGCGGTTGGTATTGTCTGCTTCCACCGGGGTAAGAATACCGGCACGGCTGGGCGTTGAAAGTTCCATTTTTACTTCTTCGGATCCGAGAATTCCGAGCATTTCGGCGAGGAATCGGGCATTAAATGCGATTTTCATCGGTGTGCCGTCAAAGGCACACGCCATTTGTTCCGTTGCTTCATTGGAAAAGTCGAGGTCTTGTGCACTGATGGTCAAGCTTCCATCGGTGACGTCTAGCACCACTTGGTTGGTGGTTTTGTTGGCATAAATGGCGATACGTTTCAGCGAATTTTGGAAGTCGGCGCGGTTGACGACCATATTATTTGGATTGTCAATCGGAATAACGGCATTGTAATCGGGGTAACGGGCATCAATGAGGCGACAGACCAAGCTCATACCGCCGAAGTTGAAAAAGGCATTGGCCTTGTTGAAAGAAATAGTGACAGTATCATTGGCCGGCAGGGCATTTTTGAGCAAGTTGAGCGCTTTTTTGGGCACAATGAAGGTCGTACTTACTTCGCCGGCAAGGTGGTGGGTACTGTATTTCACCAATTTGTGTGCATCGGTGGCCACACAGATCAATTTGTCCATGTCAACTTGGAAGTACACACCCGTCATGGCCGGGCGCAGTTCATCGCCGGAGGTGGCGAACACCGTATTGTTGATGGCATCAAGCAAATACTGGCTGTTTATTTTTACGGTTTCTACGGAATCAGGTTCCGGGATATTGGGGAAATCGGCGCCATTTTCACCGGCCAATTTATATTTACCGTAGGAAGACGTTATTTCAATGCCCCAGTTATCACTGTTTACCGTAAAAGTGACAGGCTGTTGTGGCAGGGCTTTGAGGGTATCCAGCAAAATTTTGGCGGGTACCGCTACCGTAAAGTCATCGTCGCCCACAACGTCTATGGTTGTGGCGATACTCGTTTCCAGATCGGTTGCTCCGATGGTCAGTTTCTTGTTTTCAATTTTGAAAAGGAAATCCTCGAGAATGGACAGTACCGGATTGGAGCCAATGGCGCCGGCAGCAATTTGAAGTTGTTTGAGGAGATCGGAAGAAGCGATGCTGAATTTCATGTGTCGAATGGTTGTAGGTTTACCTGGGTTGTGGGGTTTGTGTTAAAGAAAATAAGCGCAAGGCAGCAGGGGAACAACAGCAAAATTAATCGTTCTTGGGCATTGTTTTTCGCTGTTCAAACTTAAGTTGCATTACCGTGTTTAGATCGCGCTAACCCTGACGGGTGCAAAAGTAAGTTTTTGCGTCTCCTTTTCGCGTTTAAAAAACTAACATTGTGTGGAAAAAGGTAGGAAACCTACCTTCGCCCTTCACAATGCCCCAACAAGACACTTTTTTCTACTTTGACAACCATCTCTGCCATGTTAAACCGCCGTTCGGCTCCTCCTGTCCACCAAGTTGGCCATTTACAGCTCCCAAAACCCCAGGTCTTGCGACTCGACAATGGCATACCTTTGTATGTTCTCGATTTTCCGGGACAAGAGGTATTGAAAGTAGAAGCGGTATTCCGTGCCGGGCGCCCCCAGGAAGAAAAACGATTGGCAGCGCGCGCTACAGCCCGGCTGTTGCGGGAGGGAACATCCAAGCGTTTGGGAGCAGAAATTGCAGAACACTTTGACTTTTATGGCGCTTCGGTGAGTGTGCCAACCAACCTCGATACCGCCAATTTTCTGTTGTTTACGCTGTCTAAATACGCGGCGGAAGTCATTCCCTTGTTTGCGGAGTTGTTGAGAGAGCCTAGTTTTCCTGAGAATGAATTGGAGACCTTTCGGCGTACCAGCATCCAAGAGTTGTCTGTGGAATTGGAAAAAGTTGAAACGTTGGCTTACCGGAAGGTCACCGAATTAATTTTTGGAGAGCACCATCCGTATGGTTACAACTCTGTAGCAGCAGATTATACCGCTATACAACGGGAAGATCTACAGTATTTCTTTCACAAGTGGTACACGCCGGCCCACTGCCAACTATTTGCCAGTGGGCATGTAGATGCTGCCACCCTCGATCTGCTCAACAAACATTTTGGCGCACCACGTCCTGCCACGATTCTGCCCGACACATTGGCATTTCCCCCCGTCCTCCCGTTTGTTGCCATGGGGAGCCCCTCAAAAGTCGTGATGGCACATCCCGGCTCCCTACAGACGGCCATCAAAATCGGAAGAAGGGCGTTTGGTCGCAGTCACCCTGATTTCAATGGTCTTTTTGTGCTGAATACCTTGTTGGGTGGCTATTTTGGCTCTAGGTTGATGGCCAACATTCGTGAAAAAAAAGGGTTTACCTATAATATTTATTCCACCTTAGATGCGTATGTGAACGATGGTTGCCTGTATATTGCCTGCGAAGTAGATCCGGCAAATGCTTCGGCCACCGAGAAGGCTATTTTTGCAGAAATGAAAAAATTGCGGGATAAGCTTGTGCCGCCCTCAGAATTGGAAATGGTGCGTAACTACCTGTTGGGGATGATACTCAATGGCATTGATGGCCCGATGAATACCTCAGACGTGGTACGCGGTGTTATTGTCGAAGGTTTGCCTTGGGATAGCTTCTCAGAGATGGTTGACACCATCCGGGAAATAACGCCGGAGCAAGTGCAAATACTAGCACAACGCTATTTGCAACCGACAGATTTTTGGAACGTTACCGTAGGATAATGGTTGCTGATTGGAAAAAATGGCTACTTTGGTGTCTTCGATGCAACCATCTAATTTTTTTACGAACAAATTACATTTGATCTTTTTATTTTGCTGAAAGTACCCAATAATCTACGTATTTTTGCCCCTTAATTGAAAAGTACTCGATTGGGTGGGATGCGATTTTCATCGTGCATGTAAAACCGCCTTGCTTCACTTTCTAAACTAACCATTGTGTTCAATTTTCTAAAATTTTTTAAGCAGGAATTAGCAGTTGACTTGGGCACTGCCAATACACTCATCATGGTTGACGACCAGGTTGTGGTAGACGAGCCTTCCATCGTCGCCATTGACCGACGCACAGGCGCTACCATTGCCACGGGTCATAAGGCCATGCAGATGCATGAAAAGACACACGAAAATATCAAAACGGTGCGCCCGCTCAAAGACGGGGTCATCGCTGATTTTCAGGCTGCTGAAGCAATGATTCAGAGCATGATAAAAATGGTCGGCCGCCGAAATACACTCTTTAGTCACCTGAAAATGGTGATTTGTATCCCCAGTGGTATTACAGTAGTTGAAAATCGCGCTGTATTTGATTCTGCCGACCACGTGGACAGCAAAGAAACGTACCTCATCCATGAGCCCATGGCCGCCGCGTTGGGGATAGGTTTGAATGTTGAAGAACCCATTGGAAATATGATTATTGACATTGGCGGCGGCACCACCGAAATTGCTGTTATTGCCTTGTCCGGCATTGTCTGTGATCAAAGTATCCGTATTGCCGGAGATGAGCTCACCAATGATATCATGAATTACCTGAAACGCGAACACAATGTGCTCATCGGTGAGCGCACGGCTGAGCAGGTCAAAATACACGTCGGATCCGCGCTGCACGAATTAGAGAATCCACCACCGGATTTTCCCGTAAACGGCCGTGATTTGATGACGGGCATTCCCAAACAAATCAAAATCAGCTACCAAGAAGTTGCCTACGCGCTCGACAAAAGCATCAGCAAAATTGAAGATGCCGTGCTCAAAGCACTTGAGCTTACGCCCCCGGAGCTGGCTTCCGATATTTACAAAACCGGTCTCTACCTCACAGGCGGTGGCGCTTTGCTCCGTGGATTAGACAAACGTCTGGAGGCCAAAACCAAACTCAGCGTGCAAGTGGCCGACGATCCGCTCCGTGCCGTAGTGCGCGGTACTGGTTTGGCCCTCAAGCACTCCGATCGGTTTTCTTTCCTGATTGACCGTAAAAGTGTGTAAAAAATAATAGCTGACAGCTACTTATTACTGTTGACGTACCCCCCCATTTAAATACTCAATACGAACCATGGGTCGGCTTTTTCAGCTACTGCTCCGAAATGGAGGATTTGTTACATTGGTATTCGTGGAGTTGTTTTGCTTCGTCCTCATGGTGCAATACAACTCCACCCAATCTGCTATTTGGGCCAATACGACCGAAATTTTTGGTGGTAATATTCTGGAGAGGCGTCAAACAGTTTCTGATTATTTTGGGTTGCGAGAGCAGGTAGATAGCTTGAATCAAGTAGTGGACAGCTTGCAGTCTCGCTTATCCAATGCACGCCAAGTGCAAGTGTCCGTCCAAGATACTTTTTACCAAGTCAATTTTGATTCACTTTCCCTGAATGACTCAATTCGGCGCAAGACGATTCGCCCGCTGTATGCGTCCGTATCTGCCAAAGTAATTGGAAATTCCATCACGAGTGTCAACAACTGGCTGATATTAAACCGTGGCAGCCAAGACA
>JBIPOY010000029.1:0-14493 GCA_044378705.1 Saprospiraceae bacterium | reverse complement strand
CATGGACGATGATAATTCCAATCCAGATGTGTCCATCAGTACCTATAAACAGAATTTTAAAGGAACGGTTTCTTTTATTGGTATCAATCCTGAAACAGGCCGTATGGGCATTGGTTTTCAAGTGATGCTGCCGGGCGTAAACTTCGACCTCAGCCGTGGTGGTCGAGGACCATCGCACGATTGGTTTTTCTTCTCTTGTTACAACACCGAGCAAGCCAATACCTTGCTAGAGGTCAATGCTTCTCAGAAAGACAAAGACTTTATCATGGCGGTCAACTGGAAAAAATGCGAGGAATATGCAAAAGCTGGAATGGGTAAAAAATCAAAAGTTCGTTATGCGCACAATGTGTACGACGACAAGAAGCACAGCGCCACCAGTACCATTGAAACGGAAACCATCGTTCTCGATCCAAAAGAATTGAAAGATATCGTGTACTTTATGCCTTGCCCTAAATCGCCCCACGGATGCGATGTAGATCCAACGGGTGAATACATCTGTGGTTCCGGTAAATTGGCAGCCGTTATTCCCGTTTTTTCTTTCAGTAAAATCCAAAAAGCCATCGCCGAAAAAAATTATGAAGGTGATTTTGATGGCATCCCGGTGCTCAAGTACGATGCAGTATTACACGGGGAAGTGAAAAAACCCGGCCTTGGCCCATTGCACACGGAGTTTGATGGCAAAGGCTTCGCCTACACTTCTTTCTTCGTATCCTCTGAAATTGTCAAGTGGAACATCGAAAAACTCGAGGTGGTAGACCGCGTCCCAACATATTATTCCATTGGTCACTTGTGTATACCAGGCGGCCCAACGCGTAAACCTTGGGGTAAATACGTCATCGCTTACAATAAAATCACCAAAGACCGGTACCTGCCAACCGGCCCTGAATTGACCCAGTCTGCCCAGCTTTATGATATCAGCGGCGATAAAATGAAACTGTTGCTGGACTTTCCTACCACCGGAGAACCACACTATGCAGAGGCAATTCCAGCAAATCTAATCACCCCAAAGTCGGTTAAGTTCTTCAAAATTGAAGACAACCAACACCCTTACGTATCCAAAGGCGAGAAGGAAGCCAAGGTGTTCCGGGAAGGAAATAAGGTTCACGTAAACATGACATCCATTCGCTCTCACTTTGTTCCAGACAATATTGAAGGGGTTAAAATGGGGGATGAAGTCTATTTTCACGTAACAAACCTCGAACAAGATTGGGATGTACCCCATGGATTTGCGGTCAAAGGAGCCAATAATGCCGAAATTCTCATCATGCCCGGCGAAACATGTACCCTCAAATGGGTGCCGGATCGGGTCGGTGTTTTTCCGATCTATTGCACCGATTTCTGTTCTGCCTTACACCAGGAAATGCAAGGGTATGTACGTGTATCACCCCGGGGCTCAGCGGTGCCTTTGTCTTTCGGTACAGGAAATAAAGTCGAACCCACTGGAACGACAAAGTAATTTACGCTGCATGTAACTGGTTAGCGTGTTCGCGTCTGAGACAAAAAAGTGGCCATTGCGGGCCAGACAGTGTACCACCTAACAAGTTACCTCGGCATAATATCAAAAAAATGATACTTCGCAAAATAACCCGAATCGCGCTTGCGATAGGCTCCATCTTATTGGTGATTACTTTTTTTGTGCCGCTTTGGCAAATCCTACTTTGGGCGCCACAGTATCCTGAAGGTTTGACCATGAAAATATGGGTTGACAAAATTACCGGGGAAATTGACATCATCAATGGTCTGAACCACTACATCGGTATGAAGCATATCAGTGTGGAAATGTTCCCGGAATTCAAATTTTTGGGTGTGCTTGTTGGAATATTGATGTTAGTAGGGTTGGTAACCGCCATCTCCGGCCGTTCACGTATGTTGTTTGCCTTTACCTTGTTGTCTTACGTTTACGCTGTTGCTGCACTTTGGGACTTTTGGTCCTGGGGCTATGAATATGGCCACAACCTAGACCCAAACGCAGCAATAAAAGTCCAAGATATGTCCTACCAGCCTCCTTTGATTGGTTACAAAAATCTGCTCAATTTTACCGCGTATTCTGGTCCGGATATTGGTGCTTGGGTCATCATCGGTGTTTGTTTGATGGCGACGCTGCTGTGGTGGTGGGAATTTTTTCAACATAAAAAGCAGTTGTTGAAAGGAGGCTTGGTAATGCAGAAAATGCTGAGCCTTTCTCCGGTGTTTTTCCTACTGTTTTTCAGCGCTTGTGCTGCCACCACGGAGCCCATTCGGTATGGCCATGATGATTGTACCAGTTGTAAGATGACATTAACCGACAAGCGTTTTGGTGCTGAAATCGTGACCATCAAGGGAAAGGTATTCAAATTCGATGACCTAAACTGTCTGGTTGAATACCTCAAAAAAGGGAGTATAGTAGAAAAAGAAGTGTCTCAAATTGTTGTAGTCGATTTTAACCACCCTGGCTCGTTTGTGGCAACGGAAAAAGCTTTTTTCCTCCAAAGTGCTGCCATGAAAAGTCCCATGCGCGGCGATATCGCTTGTTTTTCAACAAAAAAAGACCGTGATGCCGTAAAAATTCAAATCGGGGGTGGGATAGAAATGGCTTGGGAAAATGTAAAAAGTACGTTTTGAAACAAGGTGCGGCGTGTCTGCGGAGATGCTACATCCGCGGACACGCTGTAGCACAGTCAATATTGAAATGTTGAGATACCGTTTTGTTTTGCTCTTGTTGGTACTGTGGAGCCCCGTGTGGGCTACTGAACACCTTGTTGGCGTTGGCCGGCCTTATGTAACGATCCATGCAGCGTTGAACAATGCCCGCTCAGGCGATACCATTGTTGTTTATGAGGGCACATACGCAGAAGGAAATCTGGCCATTGATATACCCTTGACGCTTATTGGCGTAAACTATCCGGTTTTAGACGGCCATCACCTCGCGGAGGTCATCACCGTTACCGCTTCTTACGTCACCATTCGTGGTTTTACCATTTGTAACAGCGGGCAGCTTAGTACCAAGGATATTGCGGGTATCAAGGTGCTTTCAGCCAACCATGTAAACATTGAGGAAAATCGCCTGCGAGACTGTAACTTCGGTATCTACCTGTCAGACACCGATGATGCGCGTATTTGTTGTAACGATGTACAAGGTATCATCAAGGAAGAACAAAACAGTGGCAATGGGATTCATTTGTGGAAATGCGCCCGGATTATGGTGGAAGAAAATTACCTCACAGGACACCGCGACGGCATCTATTTTGAATTCGTGACGGATTCTGAAATCAGGAACAACAACAGCGAGCGCAACCTCCGCTATGGCCTCCACTTCATGTTTTCGCACAACGACCATTACCACCACAACCGTTTTCACCACAATGGGGCCGGGGTAGCGGTCATGTATTCCCGACAAGTACAAATGACAGAAAATGAGTTTGGCTACAATTGGGGAAGCGCCGCTTATGGACTCTTACTGAAGGATATTTCTGACAGCCACATTTGGCGCAATACTTTTGAACACAATTCAGCAGCAGTATATATGGAGGGGGCCAGCCGGATCACCTTGGAGCAAAATATTTTCAGGGAAAATGGTTGGGCCCTGCGTGTACAAGCCAGCTGCGATGCCAATGTTATTCGTCAGAACAACTTTTTTGGCAACTCCTTCGACGTCTCTACCAATGGCTCTTTGGTACTTAATTCCTTTGATAGCAACTATTGGGATCGCTATGAGGGATATGATCTCAACCGAGATGGGGTGGGGGATGTCCCCTTTCGCCCCGTGAGCCTGTATGCAGTGGTGGTTGAACGGATGCCCTATGGCCTCATGTTGATGCGAAGTTTTATGGTCTATCTGATGGACAAAGCCGAAAAAATAATTCCCGCCTTAACCCCTGAACTGCTGTTAGATGAAAAACCTTCGATGTCTCCGCTGACGTTGGCCCTTTGAAAATTTGATGGGAAATTATGCCAGATAGTGTTGATGTCAACACAAAGTGGTTGTGCGTGAAGTGTAAAATCAAAAATTTGCGTAACTGGTTAGCGTGGTCGCGTCTGAGACAAAAAAGTGGCCATTTTTTGCCAGACGAAGCAGATTTTTTGTAGGCCGTAGCAGCGCTACGGTCAAAAAAATCTGCGAAGTATGACGGAAAATGGACCTTTTTGGGCCAGACAGCGTGCCACCTAACCAGTTACAAATTTGCAATCAATCTAGTCATCAAAATCACTTTAATCACAGTCTAACAATGGTCAACAATGTTCATTCACAACAAAAATGAAAAAAATGAAAAATCTACCTGCTCTCTTGTTTAGTGCCCTATTTTTGTTCGGGCTCCTGGGTTGCTCCAATACGGCTCCAGCACCAGTATCATCTGCTTCCCCAACGGCAACTGCAGATGGTGGACAAGCTTCCGTACAAGACAATGATTCTCAAAAAGATGTATTGAAGGTTGCTGCGGGAAGTCCGGATCATACCACCCTCGTGGCCGCTGTAAAGGCAGCTGGCTTGGTTGACGTACTTTCCAATGCCGGGCCGTTCACGGTGTTCGCCCCAACCAATACTGCTTTTTCAAGTCTTCCTGCCGGTACCGTCGAGGGGCTGCTGAAACCTGAAAAAAAAGAAACGCTTCAGGATATTTTGCAATACCATGTAGCGGTAGCCGTTTATAAAACAGACATGATGCAAGATGGCCAAGTGATTTCTATGGCCAATGGTGGCAATGTAACCATTGGCGTGAAAGATGGTCATGTAACCGTCAATGGCGCCAATATTGTGGCCAGTGTACCGGCGTCTAACGGCATTGTGCATATCATAGACGCTGTACTTCTTCCCAAATAAGACGGTATGCTAGAAGTTACCAATCTTACAAAGTCGTTTGGAAAATTGAAGGTATTGGACGACGTCAGTGTTCGTATGCATGCGGGGCAGGCTATTTCTCTGATCGGGCCAAACGGATCGGGTAAAACTACTTTTCTCAAGTGTCTGTTGGGTTTGGTTATGCCCGATGGAGGTGCGATGACCCTCCAGGGAAAGTCAATTGTGGGTGGTTGGGATTATAAACGGCAATTGGGATACATGCCTCAGATTGGTCGTTATCCCGATCATATCCGCGTGGGCCAATTGTTTGAAATGATTCAGGAAATACGCCGTGGCACTTTCGAGCAATTGGATGAGGAATTGATGCATGCTTTTGGAGTCGCAGAATTTGCCCATAAAACCATGCGGACACTTTCCGGAGGCACGCGACAAAAAGTGAGTGCCTGTCTTGCCTTGCTGTTTGATCCTGCGGTGTTGATCTTGGACGAGCCGACTGCCGGTCTTGATCCAATGGCATCAGAAATTCTGAAGGAAAAAATTCTAGCAGAAAAGGCAAAAGGAAAGTTGATCTTGGTAACATCCCACATTATCAGTGATTTGGAGGAGTTAACAACCGATGTTATGTATATCATGGATGGAAAAATCCGGTTTTATCAGCCCATCGATACTTTAAAATCACGAACAGGGGAGCAAAAATTGAACCGCGCCCTGGCAAAAATTATGACACAACATTAGACTATGCTCCCGTCCTTTCGTATCATCAAATTCGTTTTGCTGGATATTCTTAAGAATCGTATTGTTATTGGATACACACTTTTTTTGATTGCAGTCTCTTTCGGTTTATTCAACCTCAGTGGCGATTCCACGAAGGGTTTGGTTGGGCTGTTGAATATTGTATTGATCGTCACTCCGCTGGTGAGTATTGTGTTTTCCACCATTCATTTTTATAATTCTTATGAATTTATTGAATTATTGGCAGCACAGCCCATTCGGCGTAGCCTTATTGTGTGGAGTGAATTTTGGGGACTTACCATTGCCTTGACCTTGGCCGTGTCTGTGGGTATTGGTATTCCCGTCGCGCTTTTTGCGCCCTGTGCAACAGGCTTGTCGTTGGTACTGGTGTCTGTGGGTTTGTCTGTTGTATTTGTTGCTATTGCGTTGTTGGCCTCGGTGCTAACGCGAGACAAGGCCAAAGGCATTGGAGTGGTTTTGCTGTTGTGGTTTCTCTTCGCACTGCTTTATGATGCAATGGTATTATTTCTCATGTTTGCATTTGCGGATTACCCATTGGAGAAAGCCATGCTTGGTTTTGTCTCCCTTAATCCGATTGATTTAGCGCGGGTTGTCGTACTGCTTCAAATGGATATTGCCGCATTAATGGGTTATACGGGCGCGTTGTTCCGGGAGTTTTTGGGTACAAATTGGGGGATCGTTTTTGCCCTGTCTGTCATGATGGTTTGGGCAGTTGCCCCGATGCTGTTGGCCGTGCGAATTTTTAACCGGAAGGATTTGTAGCTGTCGGTATAAGTACATGGGCAAGGGTGCCATAGCACCCTTGCCCATGATCAACGGCTTTCTATGGGTGCCCTGATTACGACAAACCGAAAATATTTCCGTCCGCATCGATGTCCATGCCTTCAGAAGCTGGTACGACAGGAAGCCCCGGCATGCGCATGATGTCTCCCAGTATTGGTACGATAAAACCAGCTCCCGCAGCAAACTCAAATTCGCGGACGGTGACGGAGAAATTTCGCGGACGGCCGATCAGTTTTTCATTGTCTGAAAGTGATTTTTGAGTTTTCGCCATGCAGACCGGCAGGTGCTCATAACCAAGGCTTTTGATGGTTTTTAGTTGTGTTCTGGCTTTGGAGCTGTATTCTACTTCTTTGGCGCCATATATCTCTGTTGCAATTATTTTGATTTTTTCCTCGATGGGCTGCGACCAATCATACAATTGTTTGTAGTTGTTTTGGCCGCTTTCAATCATCGCTATCACGGTATTGGCCAGTTCAATATTGCCGTCGCTGCCTTTCGAAAATCCGTAAGAAACAACCGCGGAAACCCCCATTTCTGCACATTTTTTTTGTACCCAAGATATTTCCTGCTCCGAATCATTGGGAAAAAAGTTGATGGATACAACCGGGGTTAGACCAAATTTCTTACAGTTTTCAATGTGTTTTTCGAGGTTTTCAAACCCTTTTTCCACAAAATCAAGGTTGGGGGTGTTGTAAGCTTCTTTTTTAGCGCCTCCATGATGCCGAAGGGCGCGTATGGTTGCCACCAAGACGACTGCTTTGGGCTTCAAATTGCCGTACGGACACTTGATGTCAAGAAATTTTTCCGCACCCAAGTCAGCGCCAAACCCCGCTTCAGTGACGACATAATCTACCAAAGAGAGGGCCATTTTGGTCGCAAGGATGGAGTTGGTGCCCTGGGCAATGTTGGCAAAGGGGCCTCCATGTAAAAAAGCCGGATTCCCTTCAAGGGTTTGCACCAAATTGGGCATGATTGCGTCTTTAAGCAACAGTGCCATGGCGCCCTGAGCCTTCAGATCGCGCGCAAAAACAGGTACCTTGTCAAAAGTAAACCCAATGAAAATATTGCCAAGACGGGCTTTTAAGTCTTCAAATCCCTTGGACAAACAAAGAATGGCCATCACCTCAGACGCCGGGGTAATGTTAAACCCCTCTTCCCTTGGAATTCCGTTGCTGCTGCCACCAACCCCAATGATGATGTGTCGAAGTGAACGGTCGTTCATGTCCATCACACGCTTCCAAACGATGGTTCGCGGATCAATGTTTAGGTTGTTTGTCCGATTTTGAATATTGTTGTCTATGAGTGCCGACAACAAGTTGTTGGCTTTCTCAATGGCAGAAAAGTCACCCGTGAAGTGTAGATTAATGTCTGTCATCGGTATCACCTGACAGTACCCTCCTCCGGCAGCGCCACCTTTCATGCCAAAAACAGGACCAAGCGATGGCTCCCGCAAGGCAACGGCAGCTTTTTTGCCAATACGGTTGAGTCCGTCAGACAGCCCAATACTCGTCATGGTTTTTCCTTCTCCGGCCATCGTCGGGTTCAGCGCGGAAACAAGGATTAGGTTACTGGTGGCAATTTTTTCCTCGTTGATGAGGGAAAGGGGCAGCTTCGCTTTGTATTTTCCGTACAATTCTAATAATTCCGGGTCAATACCAAGTTTGGCGGCAATGGATTGGATCGGTTGGATGGCGGCGTTTTGCGCGATTTCTAAATCAGATGGAAACATAATTTGGCAGGTGGTGGACTGAATCAACAGAATATTGTGATGAAGGAATCAAAGTGCACAAACGGAAGAGCAAGATGCCGAATATTGCACCATATTTTATCACGCAAATATTGTGAAAATTATCCACCTTGACACCTCTAAATACACAATAAAAGCGCCCAAAACACCCTGCTTTTATGGAGAATACACCGCAAGGCCTACGGCCAAAGACAACTGCTGACTATCTAGTTTTGAATGGGGAGATTAAATAAGAAAAGCCAATCCCCAAACTGATGTTATAGATGTCTGAATTGATTTCTGTACGTAAAGCCCACTTTTTCAGATTTTGGCTTAATCCAAAGACAATTCCTGTGGAAACCCACGGAACAGCGGTAGAACCATGGAACCAATAATGTACCTTCCCGTTTACACCGACTTCAAATTTGTCGTTGCGGGCGTAAGAGGCGTAGAGAGTTGGAGTAATGTAGCCAAAGTTCTCTTCCTGATGTGTAATAATTCCCAGCGGCAATGAAAATGCAGCACGCATTTTTCTGTGCTGATTCCATCCAAATTTTACACCAAATTCAGAATATTGTACACGTGAACCAGGGGGTAAAATGGGACCATTGAAAAATTCAACCCTGTCTTTTAATACAATATTTTCAAATCTTGCTCGTAAGCGTATTTTGGAGGTAAGGCCGTAGGCCACTGAAAGTCCGTAGTTGTTGGTTTTGTTTCCCCATTCCGCCAACTTACTACTGTTGAGAACGCCTTGATAGCTCGAACAGTTGCCCTGCACTTCCCATGTTTTTGAAGCAAGCATGCGGGCAGTCTCAAAGTTGGTTGACAAAGTTGGTAAACAACCCGGCGCCAAAAAGATGATACACGATAAAAGAACGGTTGATCGTATGGTCATACGGTAGAAATAAGGTAGGAGCGCTTCGTCCACGCGATTGAATTTGGACAAAGTTTACAGCTTCTCTGTTAACCGATATTGACGATTGTCAATGTGATTGTAAACATTTGGTGCAGTATGGTAGTCGGTGATTAAAATCCTAGCATACTGCAACAAAAGTCAATCTTTAATAATGGAACAACGCATATTTTTGGGTTGTATTTAAAGCAAAGTGGTTGTGAATGAAGTGTGTTTGCAGTCATTTTAAAATCAAATATTTGCAATCAATCTAATCATCATGATCACCTTTAAACACGGTATTAATAGGCATTCGCATTAATAGGCTTACGGCTGTGGCATCTAAAAGTTCAGTGTCTTGGCTGTTATTTTAAACAAAATAAAAGGAGGTTTTATGTCACGCAACAAATGGAGTCCCGAGCGCAGTTTTTTCCCAACAATTTCGAATTGGATGTATGATTTTTTTCCTGATAATAGTCTTAAAATGTTGGATGGAGCGTCAACTCCGGCGGTAAACATTGTGGAGTCAAACAGTGATTACAAGTTGAGCATTGCGGCACCCGGTTTCAAAAAAGACGACTTCAAGGTGCAAGTCCGCGATGGCTTGTTGATGATTTCCGGCGAGCGGGGGGAAGAAAATTTGGAAGAGGATGAACGGTATACGCGTCGTGAGTACGCCTATTCTGCGTTCAACCGTTCATTTTCGGTGCCTGAGAATACTGAAGGGGATGGTGTTTTGGCGGAGTACGTTGATGGCGTCCTTCAGGTGAAGTTACCAAAAAAGAAAACAGCTGAAAAGCCAACGATCCAAATTTCGGTGAAATAGTTTGTTTGGTTGCTTTTGGTATGGCGCTATGGGTGGGCCACCTTTGTCTAAAGGTGGCTCATTTTGATGGGTTTCCGCCCTCAAATTCTACCCAAAAAATACTGCCTACTTCAACTGCACTTTCAAAACCAATCGTGCCTCCCATCATTTCAACATACCGTTGTACAATGTACAAGCCAAGACCCGTTCCTTGGGTACTGTTGGAAGCGTTGCTTGCCCTAAAAAACCTTCCGAACATGTATTTTTGTTCCGAGGTGGGAATGCCGATGCCCCGATCCCGAACACTGATTCTGATCTTGTTCTCTACTATCTGGCTCTCAATGGTGATCACGGCGCCCTCAGGAGAGTATTTAATGGCATTGGATACCAAATTGATCAGGATGTTTTTTGTCAGGGTACTGTCAATGCTTGCGATGGCCGTTCCTACATGATTATATTCAAATTTTTGACCCGGTTTGAGAACATTTTCCAAGCCCTCAAGAATGTCCTCTAAACATTCTTTCATAACCACATTTTCGCGGCTTACAGAAATACGCCCTTCCTCCAACCGCCCCAAGGAGAGAAATTCGGTGAGGATGGAGTTTAGTCCATTTACGGCGTTTTTGATGCGTTCGGCGTGTTTTTTTATGTTGTCAATATCTTGTCGATCGGCGTATTGATGCACCAAACCGGCAGAGGAAAGAATGGAGGTCAATGGCGTCCGAAATTCGTGGGAAGCCATGCTCAAAAACCTGCTTTTCAATTCACCCAATTCCCGCTCTTTGTCGAGCGCAGCGGAGAGTTCGTTTTTTGCTTTTTCAAGCTCTCGAGTCCTATGTGTTACTTTGTTTTCCAGCCCTTCGTTGAGTTCTTGTAACGCCACCGATAGACTGGCCAGTTCTTGTTTTTGTTTTAATATTGACAACTCGTAGTTCCGACGGGCGGTGTTGTCAACCACAAAAGCGACCACAAATTCTCCTTCCTTGTTTTGAAAGGGGCTAAGGCTAACTTCTACGGGAAACTCCCCGCCATTTTTCCTTAAGCCCTTTAGATTCAATCCACTGCCCATGTTTCGAGGCTGTGGATCTTTGTGGTATTGCTTTCGGTTTTCTTGGTGGTTTTTTGAAAAACGGCTTGGAATGAGTGACTCAACAGACATCCCCATCATTTCGCCTCGGGAATATTGGAAAAGTGCCTCCACCGCCGGGTTGGCAAGTACAATGACACCGTGGCGATTGGTCATCAATATTCCACTGGTGGCATACTCAAAAAGTGCCTTGAACCTACTTTCCTGCTGCTCTTCCTCCTCCCGCAACTTGATGAAACGCAACACAAAAAAAGCTGCAGCCCAGAAAACTACCACCGCAGGCAAACGTTCCAACAGCATTTCTTCATACGGCGCATCGTGTGGCTTGAATGCAATACCTATAAGTGTAAGGGTTGTCGTGAGCACCGCCAACAACATGACGTTGTTCTTCTCCTTGAAAAAAACCGCCATAAAATGGGTCAGAGAATAGGCAAACACTACATCATAGTGGCGCGGAAGCAACAGATCGGCCACAAATATCAGGGATACCAACAGCCAAATCAGGCGAGATATGTGTGCGTTGTGTTGGAGGCCGATCATGACGCTAATGTAGAACTTTTATTGTTATGACGAGCCTAATTTTCGCGCTTGTAAGTTGCCCAATCCAACACCAAACAGCACAATAGAAATGGAACTGACAGGCATCAGTATGGCCGCAATCAAGGGGGAAAGCTGGCCGCTGACGGCAAAACTCAAACCTATGACGTTATAGGTCAGCGCAACAGCGTAGGACCACCGCACAATTTTTACCCCCGACCTTGCCAGCGCAACGAATTTTGGCAGATTTATAAACGCATCAGCATGTATGATCGCATCGCATGCGGGGGTAAAGTTGTTGGTATTCTCCGCAACAACAATACCCAAGTCACTTTGTCGAAGGGCTCCGGAGTCATTTAGGCCATCCCCAATCATCATCACTTTTTGCCCCATATTTTGAAGCTTCTTGATAAAATCTAGTTTTTGTTGCGGACTTCGGCTAAATAGCATGGTATCGGCTTCCGGGAAAAACGGCGAAAGACTTTGAACGTCTCGGGATTGATCACCCGTCAATAGCCAAGTGTTTACCGTGGAAGGTTGATGGTGAGCGGCGGTTGTTTTCCGAAAAAAAGCAAGCACCTCTGACAGCCCATCGCGGTAACGGCTGAAAACCTCGTAATAGCCAAGGTATTCGCCGTTGATAGACACATAAACCCCCGATTGCCCCCCTTCGCCGCTTCGTACAAATTCAGCTGAACCGATTTTTACCTCCACCCCACAGACCATCCCCACGATGCCCTTACCCGGAAACTCTTCATAATACGTAGGCTTCTCGACCTGTATTTGTGGCATAGACGCATATATGCGTACGCTCAGTGGATGTGCCGAATGCCTTGTCAACGACCGAATGGCTACTTTCTCTGCATACCGTAGGGGATTGCCATGAAAGGTGAATGTTTGTTGGGCAACGTTGGTAATCGTACCCGTTTTGTCAAACACAACGGAATCAAGAGACGCAAACCCTTCCACAACAGTGATGTTTTTTAAGTAAAAACGGTGCCTCCCCAATATCCTCAGGATGTTGCCCAGCGTGAATGGAATGGAAAGGGCAACGGTACACGGACAAGCAACAATCATCACTGCCGTAAAGGCGTTGAGTGCTGTCGTGATATTGTTTTCCCATACACCCCAATACAACAAAGCACCACCCCCAACCGTCAATATGATCCAAGAAAATATTCTACCAGCCTGATCCGCCAGCTTGGTCGTAGTGCCCTTGGGCGCCTCCTTGAACGCCATATCATTCCACAAACGGGTCAAACCACTTTGGGATACCCGACGAGTCAGGGATATTTCAATACTCGCACCCACTTGCTTACCCCCGGCAAAAATTCGTTCCCCGGATTGTACCCGCACGGGGTTGGCTTCTCCTGTGACAAAACTATAATCCACCAAGGCTGTCCCTTTCAACAAAATACCATCCGCAGGAATCAGTTCCTGACTCCGCACCACAATAATATCGCCGGGAACAAGCCGATGTATCGGAACAGCCTGCTCCTCATCACCTGTTTTAACCGTAGCCGCAACAGGAAAATAAGACCTGTAATCCCGCTCAAATGACAATTGATGCCACGTGTGCTGCTGAAACCAACGACCAATCAGCAGTAAAAAAGTGAGCCCCGCAAAGGAATCAAGGTAGCCCGAACCGGTATGGGTGGCGATCTCCCATACACTGCGACCAAAAAGCGACCCAAGCGCCAAACACAGTGGAATGTCAATGTTCAACTGCCGTGTCCGTAGCCCTTGCCAAGCAGAAATAAAATAGTCTTTCGCACTGAACAGTAGTACAGGCATCGCCAATACAATACTCGCATAGCCAAATATATTAGCAAACCAACGAAAGGTGTCCTCATCCATGCCGACATAATCCGGAAAACTAAACAGCATGATGTTGCCAAAGGCAAAACCGGCTATTCCAAGTTGATACGCCAGCGTGCGACTTATTTTAGGAGCCTCTATTTTGTCAACATCACTGAGGTTGATTTCAGGACTATACCCAATAGAACTCAGCATAGACGCAATCTTGCGAAGGGAAGTCTCCGTTGGATTAAATACGATCGTGAGGGTTTTTTTTAAGAAATTTACCCTTGAATGTGATACTCCAACATCTAGTTTGTACAGATTTTCAAGCAACCAAATACAACTTACACAGTGCATCTGTGGAAGGTAAAAAGTCACCTGACACTTCTCCACACTGCTAAATTCAAGTAACTTTTCTTGTACCTCCTCGTCATCAAGGTAAGCGTAGGCCTTTGCACCCTTAGGGTTTTTTAGGTTAATCCCAATGGTACCTTCTAGGTTGTAAAAATCACAAAGGCCGTGCTCATTCAGTATTTCATACACCATTTTACACCCTTCACAGCAGAAGGGTTTGTCAGCAATGTGCAGCCGAAAATCCTGACAGGCCTCGTGACAGTGATAACACTGAAGGGTGTTCTTTTTTTCGTTCTGGGGGTGCAGTAGCACTGAAGACGCCATACCTAATTGCTTTTAGCGCCAAAAGTATTGGGGCCAGGGGGATCGGTAATGTGATGCTCGTCATGTAGTTTGGTGATTGTTGTTGGAGTGCTTGCAAACCGATGGCTACACATTGGTTTTGAATGGCTATCGAATTGCAATTCGCCATTAGAAACCATGCATAGCCAGGATTCATTACCCACGCCGAATGGGTTGAAATTTTGCTCAATTTTCCGCATTAAATCGGACTGGCGAGCGAAATGCAGAACGATATTGGAGTCAAAAAGGTAAGTAACTGGTTAGCGTGTTTGTACACGATAGGAAGCGATACCGCCTGAGAGTACCGTGAAAGGTATATTTTCACGAATACTCCGTATCCTTTATCAAGGGCAATACTTCCATTGATTTTTTTAAAGGGTAGAGTGGTAGTGTCGTCATCAATTGGCGCACCTGCTCTTCGTCAAGGTCTTTAAAAATAAGCACAGCACCATTCCTTGTGGGCCTTAAAAACAGTTGGTCTAAAAACCCCTGCTCTTTCCATTGAGCCACTACTTCACGTTCATGTTGTATGATTTGCTGAAAATTTTCGGGTAAATTTTCAGTATCGATTGTTAATATGACCAATACTCTTTTCATGGTAAATGATTTGTAACGCCTTAGATAGCACGATGTC